>JAKPOE010000084.1 GCA_029548025.1 Spirochaetota bacterium | reverse complement strand
AGCTATAGAGATTTCTCAATTGAGGGTAAAGCGATACGGTATGGACTTATCTCTATTAAAGGTGTTGGCGACAAAGCTATTGAATCAATTATTGAAGCAAGGGAGAAAGTGGACAGCTTTCATGATTTAACGCAGTTTTTTACTCACATAGATCTTATGACCGTTAACAAAGGTGTTATAGAATCGCTCATTAAGGCAGGAGCTTTTGATCCTGTATATCCAAACAGAGGGGAACTTTTTGCATCAGTTGATAGCATGCTTGAAAAGGCGAGGAACATTCAGCAGGATATAGCAACCGGTCAGGGTGATTTATTTGGAGCCTCTGATAAGCAATTTTCACGTATTAATATTGAACCTGCCCCCGCTGCTGATTGGACTGAAAATGTTAAGCTGCAATATGAAAAGGAAGTGCTGGGAATTTATGTTAGTGCTCACCCCTTGAGCCGTTATGCAAAGGATATAGAAAAATTTGCATGCACTCCCATAAAAGATCTGGAAAATAATGTTAATGGCAGTCCTATTACACTGGTAGGTATATTAAACAACGTGCAGATAAAGCAAAGCCAGAAGGGGAATAAGTTTGCTCAGGCTGCAATTGAAGATTTAACAGGCAGTTTGCAAGTGCTCCTTATGCCACAAACATTATCCGAATATGAAACGTTAATAACATCTCAGGAACCTGTTGTCATCACCGGTACAGTTGAAGTAGAAAATGAAAAGCCCTCCAGGATGATTGCACAGAAAATTTTTCAATTTACTCAATTTAAACTTACCCAGATAAGCGAATTGCATATCATTATTAATCCAATAGGAACAAATACAGAATTACTTGAAAAAATAAAAAAATTATTACAGCGTTTTCAGGGAAATAAGCCGGTATATTTCCATGTACGTCTTCCAAACGGAAATGAAAATATCATTAAAGCTAATCCTCTGTATCACATAAAACCAGATAAAAAGCTTATGGATGGATTAACTGCCATTGTTGGGAAAGATAGCATATCCTACTCAATTGGTTGCTAAGCTTTCTGTATAAACACCAGTTTACGTATCATGGAAAATCCATCAGCAGATTCCAGTATTTTGTAGTTGGGTTCATGGCAGTATATTTTTATATTGCTATACGCTTTCAGGTCATTAAAGATAATCTGTGCCAACGTCGCGGCAGTAGTATGATCAACCACTGCTTCTTCAAGGTGAAGGCAAACCTGATCTCCAATGCCAGGTTTCCAATCAGCAAATCCATCTTTTATTGCTGTTATCACTTTACCGGCAACCTTACGGCTGTTGAAATTTGACCAATCACCAATGACATAGATATGGTTTTCTTCATATTTTTGATAGGTTTTATCACGAGTTATAACTACCTCCCGGTCAAGGGCTATCTTATCTTCACTTATTTTAACAAGAACTTTTGCGGCATCTTTGTTTTTGCTCTGCACCTGTGCTTGTTTTTCAATCAGCTTTTCAATGAGAGTATGACGCTTATGTATGGCTTCAACATAAGTAGATAGCTCATGCAACATTTCTTCATTTGTTTTATATTCTACTGGCTTTATATAAAATAAAGAATGGAATGCCTTCTGGTCAGCGTAGTGATGCATTATTGCGTTTACCTTTTGATCGCTTACTTTTATCAGTGCAATAAATTTTTCCGGATGAATAATAGTATCTTTTAATGCTTTTATATCACCACCGGTAACATTGATAAAAAAATTACCTTTTATATTTGTCAGTCCGCTGCCCTGCGCAATAATCATAAAGGATATGAGCATTGTTTTAAAAATCTTCTGAATATTAA
>JAKPOE010000076.1 GCA_029548025.1 Spirochaetota bacterium | reverse complement strand
CTCAAATTCTACTGGGGACCGCCACCGGGGATGCTGCGAAAAAACCTATAACGCTCTCTATAACAAATAATTGATCACTTTTTATATTTTATAATCGCCGCTATATCCTGCCGGTATATGGTAATATTTAAACGGTTGCTGTAAAATTTTACAGGTTCTGCTTTCGGGGTTGTCAAAAAAGTCTTTTACCACTTCCATGAAGTTTAATGATATGCCAAAGTACAGGCTTCGGTATGGTGGAGCATCCGTTTCCTTCCTGTGAATATAGTTGCGGGTAAAATAACCAAAATCAAGCTGTATATAGCGCAAAAAGTTGGGCAACTGTAAACCCAGATTTTTTAAACCCGCCAATCTAAAGTTTAGGACAAATTTTGCACCATTGTAATCGGTTGTCATATTAAAAGGTTTTGACTTCCACCTGTCCTTGTAGCGCTCGGTGGGCCAGTACTGCCAGCTAAATCCAATAAGCGAGTCAAGTGTTGGTGAATATTCTAATAGTATCCCCAGCCCAATGCCTGTCATATCAGAGACAACATCTTCATACGAAAAGCCGTATTCGCCGGTGAATGCATCGCCAACTTCTATTAAGATCCCTACAAACGATGCTGTTGTAATTGAGTAAAACCACCTGGTACTTTTACCATTTTCAGACCAATCATAATAGTTATACAAAGCCCTGAACATCACATAGTGCGAAAAGGCATGCCCCAATTTATCAGCACCCCCCGAATAGGTGTTTTTGCCAAAAAAACCTTCATCACCAAAATGAGGATTTTTTTGACTGCCCCAATCCCATGTTACCGTACCATAGATAGTGATAGCAACTGGAACAGCAATAAACATGGCAAGGGTAGGAGTTGTTGGCCAGTTACCTTCAGTAAATGGCACCCAGCTGGCATCTGCATTAGTCGTTGATGTATTTTCCTGTGCAAATACTGAGCATGGAGAAAAAAAAAGAAGTGTAATAGTTACTAATTGTATGAGATGTTTTTCCATGTAAATGTTCCTCAAAATGAATACAATATGACAAGGAATAACAAAAAAATATTATGATATACAATACCAATCATACTGTTAAAAGTCAACATAATTATAACTATTTTGATATTTTTACAAATAGCATATTCCATGCAATATGAAAGCAAAACTATTTATTATACGATACAGTTCAAACTTATATTTGCACATTTGACCTTCTCCATTATTATTTTTTTAAAAAATAAATAGCAATTTTACAGGGTTGGGCGATAGTTGTTTTTAATTTATTATCATTTGAAAATAGTATGTGAGGTTTATCATGAAATACAATGTTGCTCTGACCCTGTATGAAGGCAAAGGTTCTGTTGCAAAAAATATTGAAAGCATCCATGCACTGAAAAATCTTAAGCCGTCGGACAAAGTTTTTATAAAACCCAACATAGTATTCTGGGCAACGGTTCCATTTCCAAAATGGGGGGTTATTACCACATCATCAGTGCTTTGCGAGGTTGTTGAACTTCTCAAGGATTACGGTGTTAGCGATATAACCATAGGTGAAGGTATCGTTACCCTGAAACCAAACGACAAAGAAACAGCAGCACATGCTTTTGAATATTTAGGCTACAACACGCTGGCTAAACGCTATGGAACAAAAATAATAAATGTGTTCGATAGTTCCTTTGAAAAGGTAAAGCTTGATGACGACATTGAAATTAATGTTAGCAGTGATGCACTGCACAGTGACTAT
>JAKPOE010000075.1 GCA_029548025.1 Spirochaetota bacterium | reverse complement strand
CTATTATTACTTTCCTCACGAGGCTGTTCTTTCCCATCAAACCGGTAATGGTACTTTGAAAAGAGCCTGTTTAAACCAGGTCCGGTACCAACTGAAAAAAGTGTACCCGAGTTTAAATCCTGTTCTGCAACAATGTTCAATGAAGGTATATATATCCATACCTGTTTTCCATCAGATACGATTCGCTGTCCATAGGGAGAATCAAAATCAACACGCAGGTAATGAGGAGATTTATACCATATTGTTCCACTCTGAGTCTGACGCTTCCCAATACGGTCAGAAATCATAACAAAGCTTGCCTGATAACTATCAACATCAGAGAATGCCTTTTTTATCTGCTTAACAATATCATTGACTGTGATAAAGTCAAATTTATACGGATACCCCATTATGCAGGGTACAAAAATTAAAAGAACTATCACCAAAATTATAAAATTTTTCTTTTTTGCTATTGACATACCAGCCTTTAAGTGCCTTTTTAGATATATAAGGATAAACCAACATATTTTTTATAATAAATATGACTATGTCAACCTAAAAAGCTTTTTTAAAAAGTCAATACAAAAAAGCAAAAAGATTGCTGGGTGTAAAAATTATAATTTTTTTATGTAGACAAATTTTTATCATGCCTTTACTATTTAAGTGATGCTACCATAAGGAGTAAACTATGGGTTCCATAAAACAACCTGAAATACAGCAAGAGCAGCAACATCCAGAAACAATTGTTTCGCAATGGAATAATTTTAAATTGCTGGAATCACAGCAAATTTATTTTTCTGTTGGGAAAGCTACCATAAAGCATATACTAATAAAGCGAGAACCACTTATTGGAGCATGAGATTTACTATGGTCAATAAACGGTTTGTCATAGTTTTCACTGTAGTGTTATTGTCAGTGCGGCCATTACATTCACAGGTTGCAACCAGCAGTATCATTGAGGAAAATCGAGATTTCTGGAATCAGCTTATTCAAACAATAACTATCGCCAATAAAAATTTATTGTATGCAAGTTATGTAGCCTATAAAGATAAGTTATATGACCTGTCCATAGATTCTTTTCAGGAATGTATTGCGCAAAACCCTGATAATCAACTGATACAGGGAGTTGCCAATTATTATATTGGTAAAAATTTTTATCACATTGGTGAATATAAAAAAGCGGCGCTGTTTTTTTTAGCAACCGAACGATACAGCATGAATCAGTATTCCTCCTTAAAGGCTGCAGCATTGATCAATGCTGCTTTATGTTATATTGCAATTGATGATATAGCGTTAGCAAAAACATATCTGCAAAAATCATTACAGTATGATATTGAAGGCACCTACCGAACAACTGCTGATAGTCTTTTGCAATCCATAAAAGAACATTAAACAGTATAAAACTTTTTATACCATTGAACAAACAATGACAATCCCTGTTCAATTGAAGTTACAGGGCTGTAACCAGTGGCTTGTGTTAACTCATCTATATCGGCAAACGTTGCAAGCACATCACCCGGCTGCATGGGCAAAAAATGTATTGTTGCTTTTTTACCTATTTCTTTTTCCAGTACCTCAATGAAATACAGCAGTGAAACCGGCTTGTTATTGCCGATGTTATAAATCCGGTACGGCGCTGTGCTTGATGCCGGATCAGGGTGCATGGTGTCAAAATGAGGTTTCCCCTGTGGTACGATAAAGGTTATTCTGTAAACACCCTCAACAATATCATCAATATAGGTAAAATCCCGCTCCATATCTCCATAGTTATACACATTGATGGGCTTATCCTCAACAATAGATTTTGTGAAGGTAAAGTATGCCATATCCGGACGCCCCCATGGTCCATAAACGGTAAAAAACCTGAGACCACTGGTAGGAATTCCATATAAATGCGAATAACAGTGAGCAATCAATTCATCCGATTTTTTAGTAGCAGCATACAGCGATACAGGATGATCAACAGTATCATGTACTGAAAATGGCACGCATGAATTAAGTCCGTATACGGAACTTGACGATGCATAAACTAGATGATTCACAGGATTATGTCGGCAACATTCCACAATATTCATAAAACCAACGATATTGCTCTGTATATACTCAAAGGGATGGTCAAGGCTATAGCGCACCCCTGCCTGTGCAGCAAGGTGAACAACATAGTCAGGGGTATGTTTTTTAAATATGTGCGATAGTTCCTCATAATTAGCTATATCGCATTGATAAAATATATAGTTTTTATCATTGAGCAGCAGCGCATTTCGTGCTTCCTTTAATGAAACATCGTAGTAGCTATTGATAGCATCAACACCAATAACCGTATAGCCCTGTTGTAAAAACTTCAGCGCTGTATAATAACCAATAAAACCAGCAGAACCTGTAACAAGTATATTCATTGCATCACACCGTAACATTTAAAAAATATTTTTTATATAATCGCTTTCCCCATCCCACACTCTAAAGTCTGGATTTCCTGCATCAGTTTTTTTGGTAATGTGGTTATTAAAACAGCAGTATAGCCAATTGATACAGAAATATCATAAACTAATTTTGGCAGATACTGATAATAACTTTCTTCCCGGGCATCACCATTTAAAAAGGTAGTATATACGTTTTCATTATATTCATGAATACTATCATGTATCATAAAAATACCAGTTAGTTAATTATAGTTGGTAACAATACAAGCAACTATAATGCAAATCTTCATTTTATATGTCAAAGCTTATATGGTGTAATTTTTCTTTTCAGTACAGATAATCAAGGATTTTTTTATTGCATTATGAAAAATTAATAGTCTATTTTTTTATTTACCTGCTTTTTTTGAGCAACTACCAATAGTAGCTATTACAATAATTACCAGAACAAAAAAGCAATATCAGGTATTATTGATATCATCAGGTTTGAGTGCACCTTTCCCAAATAACCTCACAGCCTGGTAAACATACCATGCTCTGAATTTGCTCATGCCATCTTCAATACAAATATCGTGTAAAAGTTTATCCGCATAATCTTTATATGATACAGGAAGTTGTTTCTTGCGCATCAGTTGATATAGCGCATCATGGACTAAACTTCCTCGCATAAAATCTTTTGTATCAATGGTTGGCCCGCTTGGCCCGTCCCATGCATACCCTTTAAAGATATACAACTGCCCGTCTTTTTTTAATGCAACAAAATCATCAATGCAGCATTCCTGCTGTAATGTAATTGATGTAGCATGTATATAGTTTTCCATAAGTTGATATTTATAATGGGTAAGTTTTCTAAAGTGTATTGTAAATTTTTTAGACATACATTATTCCTTAAAGAATAAATCTATAAAAACCTATCCGGCAGTTTACCGCCATTACATTATTCCACACACTATACAACGATGAGTCCAGTAATATCTTCATTCATAATGCATAATGGTTATGGCAGTGCACCTTTTAATCTTGTAGAAAACTAAAATTGGTTTCTATCACTCTATATTTTATAGTTATGAAAAGGATGATACACTATTTTTCAATATCTACGCCTTAGTGATAAAATTTAGAACAGCAGGATAAATCTGAATAAACAATTCTTTACCAGCGTAACAAATTGTTTCGCCATCACAATGAACAGGTAGATTTCCCTTCTCAGCAACAACTGCAATTTTTGTAGTTCTATCTTCCAATACTTCTTTGCGTTTACCCTGAGTACCTTTTATAAAATATGGGATCATACTGAAAATCTTAAACTGATTCATCGATCTAACCATGCAAACGTCAAGCAAACCATCAAAAGGACTACCATTAGGAGCAAAATGGAAACCTCCTCCCATACGCTTCCCATTCATAATAGAAATCTGTAATGCTTCCATTATTGTTTCTTTATCATTGTACGATAATCTAATCCTGGGAGCATTATAGTAAATAAATATTGTTTGTAAAGCAGCAATGAAATACACCAGCATACCGCTCAAAAATCTGATTCTACTTGCCACAAAACCAGTGGTTGCATCAAATCCAATTCCAATACCATTCCCAAAATATCTTCCCTGTGGATAATCACCCCCCTTTATAAAACCAACATCAATTTTGCGTAGTGTATAATCAGCTATTACCTTTATACATTCATCGATATCATCAGATAATCCCATTCCATAAGCAAAATCATTACCAGTTCCCACAGGTATCTGGCCCATTGCAGTTTTATTATTTCCTTTTATCCGAGCAAGCATTAAACCATTTAATACCTCATTTGCAGTTCCATCACCGCTTGCAACAACTACCGCTTTATATCCTTTTTTTGCAGCATCCTCTGCCAGTTCAGCAGCATGCCATTGTCGTATGGTAAATACAATATCATACTTAATACCCAGACGATTAAAATCTCTTTCAATTTGCGGTACAGATTTTGCAGCCCGACCTCTTCCAGCAATTGGATTAACTATTAACAAAATTTTATCATTCATTATAACTATCGCCCCTATAGGTTTGCAGGTATAAAAATTGCTGTGGAGTATTAAACAGTTAATAAATTTTGTCAATAATAAAACGAGGTTACAGGGAAAGGCTGTTTTTTATAGCGGTAAAAAGCTCATCTAAATCAAATGGTTTTAACAAAACATAATCCACAATGCCTACATAATTATTATTCATTGCCAGATAGTTACCTGAAACAATGATGATATTGGGACGGTTTGCAATATATTGAATTTTTTTTAATATATCCCATACACTCATATCAGGCAGGTGAACATCAAGTAATACAAGATCAACACCATCTGCATCAAGAAAGTTAAGCCCTTCGGCTCCGGAGTTTGTTATAAATACTTCGGCATTTTTAGCATGCAATGCTCTTTGTATGATTGTAGCAAATTCAACATCATCTTCTATTATCAATATTTTTTTCTTCAAAAAATTATAGCTATTATAATTTACCGCTATTTCAGAATCTACTTTTTCAGTGGTATTAAGCGGTAATAAAAGCTTAAATGCAGTCCCTTCACCCGGAGTGCTTTCAACATGTATTGCTCCATTATGTTCTTCCACTATACCAAGCGCTACAGAAAGTCCAAGCCCCGTACCTGGAATGTTTGAATGCCCCAGAGGACCTTTCGTAGTAAAAAAAGGTTCAAAAATTCTTTGCAAATATTCCGCTTTTATACCACATCCCGTATCCCTTATCTCTATATATACATTTTCCTTATCCTGATAGGTTGTAATTGACAACTGTTTTTTTGCAGAATCAATCATCGCATCACGGGCATTGAGAAGCAAATTCATGAGCGCAAGGGTAATTTTATTAGCATCTAAAAACAGTTCCGATAGTTTATTTTTATTTATAACCTCAATAGAAATCCCGGCATCAATAAACTGAGGTTTTATAATACTAACGCAATCATTAACAATGTCTTCTATATTTGAGAGCATTTGTTTAGAAGGCTTTTTATGAGCCAGCATGGAAAGCTGATCAACCAGATGTGTTGCACGCTTAACAATGCGTAAAACTGTTCTAAGATCTTTAATTCCAGCATTTGATAGTTCTTCCTGTGACAA
>JAKPOE010000058.1 GCA_029548025.1 Spirochaetota bacterium | reverse complement strand
ATGACCGGTTACATTTTGTACTACTGGTGATGGTGCAGCTCTACTGAAAGCTGGCAATGATAATGTATGTCAACATTTATTATGAATGAGGATGTGAACAATGGCTAAAAAAGTATTGGGCAAGGGTTTGGGTGCAATTATCACCACTTCGCCAACACCGGCAAGCGATTTTGAAAAGGTATTATTGCAGGATAAGGATCGCATTGTGGAAATACCGGTTGTATCAATAATGCCAAATCCTGAACAGCCGCGTGTGCATTTTGATCAGGCGGAGATTGCAGGGCTTGCACAGTCCATTCAGCATGTTGGACTGCTGCAGCCAATCATTGTGCGCAAACAGGGCGATGAGTATTTTATTGTTGCAGGTGAGCGCAGGTGGCGTGCATGTAAACTTCTGGGGAAGCCTACCATCAAAGCTATTGTCATGAATACCTCCGAAGAACAAAACCTTACCCTGGCGCTTATAGAAAATATACAGCGCACCAATTTAGACCCCATTGAAGAAGCAAAAGCATATAAGATACTATCCACACAGTTTAAATTAAAACAATCAGAAATTTCTGATAGGGTTGGGAAAGACCGTGCAACAGTTGCCAATATTATACGTCTGCTTAATCTTCCCGAACATATGCAGGAAGCGCTTCAGGATGGGAAAATAAATGTTGGACATGCAAAGTTGCTATTAAGCGTGCCTATGGAAGAACAGGAAGCGCTTTATGAAAAAATTATTAATCAGGGGCTATCGGTACGTGATGTTGAGAGAGCTATCGCCGAGGTACCAAAAAGTAGTATCAAAAAAAAGAAGAAAGCAAAGGATGCACATCTGCGGAAATTGGAAGAGGAGCTTATTGCTTTTTTAGGGACGCGTGTTGCAATACACCATAGCGCCGGGAAGGGCAGGATAGAGATAAGCTTTTATTCATTAGAAGATTTTGATAGGATTGTAAGCATAATAAAAGGCGAGCGGTAACTATTCAATGTCGATGCGAATTTTTTCAACCTTATCTGTTGCAGTATCAAGTATTGCGATGGTGAGCTCTTCACCGCGGTAGAGTGCACCAGGATTTATAATGCGAGTTTTTCCAGAAAGATAATTTTCAAAGACATGGGTATGCCCTTTAATAATGTAATCATATTTACCAGAGTTGACTGCCTCTCTGAACATGGGAACGTTGTTGCCATGAAATACCATGAAATGTTTTCCCTCTACAGTAAATTCGCATGCATACTCCACGCAACCAAATCCACAATTGCCGGCGGTTTCGTTAATCTCTTCAACATCGATATCACAGTTTCCCATGACAAACCTTCCCTGAAACCCTTTAAATAATGATACAATCCTGGCGGATGTCAGGTCACCTGCATGGATAATCATGGATATATTTCGTTCTTTAAATAGTGCTATTGCTTTCTGAACCAATTCAATATCATTGTGTGTATCGGATATCAACCCAATTTTCATGTAACCTCTATTATGTGCTATGCAGTTAGCTCAGCACAGCACCAACAGGAACCTTATCGTTTACTTCAATTAAAATGGGGGCATCATCTTTTGAAAGTTTTGCCGCTAAAAGCATCCCGTTTGAGGTCTTTTTAAAAAGGGTAGCTGGTTTAAGATTTGCCACAACGATAATCTTTTTGCCAGTTAAATAGTCAGGAGCGTAGTGTGGTGCAAGCCCGGCTATGATGGTTCGAATATCTTTACCGGTATCTATTGACAGTTCAATAAGTTTTGATGAACCTTCAATAGCCTTTGCCTGTAAAACTTTAGCAATTCGCAATTCAACCTTCAAAAAGTCTTTGATATCAATCAAGCCTTCAGGAGTTGTTTCCATAAATGCCTCTTTTTTTGTACTGTGTGCACTGTTTACAG
>JAKPOE010000050.1 GCA_029548025.1 Spirochaetota bacterium | reverse complement strand
TTTGAAGAGCGTTTATTAATATTTTTCTTGATAATGATGTAAATCTGCTCCAGAAGATACAGCAGTATATCTTCTTTAGATTTAAAATAGTGCAGCACCCCTCCCTTTGAAAGTCCTGCATTTTTTGCAATATCATCCAGGGTAAAATTATTATACCCTTTAGCAGATATAACCTCATAAGCAGACTGGGTAATCTGTGTTTTGCGTAATTCCTCTTTTTCAGCACGAGCATGGGGTTTTAATCGTGGCATTGAATTTTCCTTTTTGTTTTATATTCCATATGTTTTCATGGTACATAACAATCTGTACAATGTAACAAATATATTGTTTATACAATTATGGCTATTTTAAACTTATTTGTAAAGTTTTTTTAACAAAATTTATAAAAAATGCGGAGATATTTGTAACCGACTCAGGACTTCTTTGCCATTTGCCATACCCATGGGATTTTTGCTATAAAATTTAAAAAAATAATTTTTACTTGCATGCTCATAGTATTGTAAGCATAATGTTCATTCACCCCAATATTACAAAAAGGATAACCATGCAATGAGCGATATTGTCATAAAAAAAAGTTATGAGGCAATAAACAATAAGATAAAAAAAGGTGAGGCTGTTGTTGTAACTGCCGATGAAATGACCAGCATTGTAAAATCCCATGGGTATAAATCAGCATTTAAAAAGGTTGACGTTGTTACCACCGGAACGTTTGGCACAATGTGTTCCAGCGGTGCATTTATTAACTTTGGGCATACCCGTCCCAAGATAAAGGCATCAAAGGTGTGGCTTAACGATGTGGAAGCATACGCAGGGCTTGCTGCCGTTGATATCTACATAGGAGCAACACAGGTACAGGAGGATGATCCTTTAAACAAGGTTCATCCCGGCAGATTTAAATACGGTGGTGGGCATGTTATTGAAGATTTAATAGCCGGCAAACCTGTAAAATTAAAAGCAAAAAGTTACGGAACCGACTGCTATCCCCTCCGTGAATATGAAGCAACGGTAACCATCAATGATCTGCGCGATGCTTTTTTATACAATCCGCGCAATGCCTATCAAAACTATAACTGCGCAGTTAATCAATCCAAAAAGACTATCTACACCTATATGGGCATACTGCGTCCCAATATGGGGAATGCAACCTATTCAAGTGCCGGACAGCTTAGTCCGCTGTTAAATGATCCGTACTATTGGACCATTGGCGTCGGCACAAAGATATTTCTGGCTGGCAGTGTGGGTGCAGTTACCTGGCGTGGCACACAGCATAGCCCCAACGAACCGCGAAGCGAAAACGGCGTGGTTACATCAGGCGCCGGCACAATAGCTGTCACAGGTGATATGAAGCACATGACAACGCAGTTTATAAAAGGTGCATCCATTACCGGTTACGGATGCAGTCTCATGGTTGGGATTGGCATACCCATACCCATTTTAAATGAGGATTTAGCATTTTTTACCGGCGTTTCGGATGATGCTATTTACTGCCAGGTGGTTGATTACGGTTATGACTATCCAAATGCCATCAGCAGATCTATTGCCCAGGTAAGCTATGCACAGTTAAAATCAGGATTTGTTGAAATTGCCGGCAAGCGTATCCCAACAGCTCCGCTTTCAAGCTATCCAATGGCAAAAAAAATAGCCGACATTTTAAAAGACTGGATTGTGCAGAGGCAATTTACGGTTGGCGAGCCGCAGATACTGTTGCCAACCGTTCCGTACCAAAAACATCATGAGTAAACTAAACTGTTACAGCACCATGAGCATACAGTTATGAACAACACATTGGCATACAGAGCACTGATTCAGGATACACGCTTTACAACATTTGAAGTTTGTGTCGAAACCACCAGCCTGTTTGTATGTGCTCATAACAATCTTGGCGATAGAACCCTGCAATTGGTTCATTGGTTGCGCAACGACATTAAAGACTACATTGCAAAACATGATAACTTCCTGCATGCGCTATCACCTCTTGAATTTGATCCATCTGCACCGGAGGTAGTACGGAGGATGTATAGTGCTTCAGCAAAGGCTTCCGTTGGTCCAATGGCAGCCGTTGCCGGAACTATCGCCCAGATGATTGGCGAAGAGCTGACTGCCTATAGCCCGGAGATAATTATTGAAAACGGTGGTGATATCTGGGCAAAGGTACAGGAGCCTGCTGTCATTAAGGTTTTTGCGGGGAGGTCATCATTTTCAGATGATTGTGGTATTGTTATTCAACCGCACGACACGCCACTGGGTATTTGCTCGTCATCAGGGCGTTTTGGGCACTCATTTAGTTTTGGCAAAGCCGATTGTGTAACAATACTTGCATCGTCGGCGTCACTGGCTGATGCGGTTGCAACAGCAACCTGTAACAGAGTACAAACAGAAGAGGATTGTGTCCATGCCCTGGAGTATGCCTGTACAATATCTGGCGTTACGGGAGCTCTGGTGATATACTGGGATACAATGGCTATGAAAGGCTGCATAGAACTTACTCAAACGTCATAAACGAGGTTATCATGGAATCACGAAATGTGCTTTTAATATTTAACCAGAATATAATGTATAAACCCATTATCTATCGCATTGCTAAAGATTTTAATGTAATATTTAATGTGCTTGAGGCAAAAATATTGCCCAAGCAGGAAGGCAGGCTTATATTGCAGCTTTCCGGCGAACAAGAAGATATAGATACCTGTATCAATTATCTGATAAATGAAGAAGTAATTGTTGATATTTTAGCCGATAAGATTCAGCGTGATGAGGATAGATGTGTACACTGCGGTGCCTGTACAGCAGTATGCCGAACCGATGCGCTGGTGATAAACCGTGAAACAATGATGGTGGAATTTTATCCTGAGCGCTGTGTTGCATGCGGACTGTGTAAATTAGCCTGCCCTGTAAAGGCTATGAGCGGCATTTCAATTGATGTTGATTCGGAAGAGTTAGCTATAAAGGTAATATAACGTTCAAAGTTACTGTGAAAACACATAGTAAGTTCATCGTAATAATATTTTCATTTATCATAAAACTTGTATTCAAGTCACAAGTGCAACCCTTTTTGAAAAAGAAGGGTTGACTGCCAATAAGTTTACTCTTCTTTTGATAGTTAACACAACAAATAAAAGAGGAGATACAAATGGCTTATCAGCAGTTAACCCTTGAAGAGAGA
>JAKPOE010000478.1 GCA_029548025.1 Spirochaetota bacterium | reverse complement strand
ATGAAGGGATACATGTATGCCAGTCACTTTAGGCGGCGTAGCATCAGGGATGGATACTGACCAGATTATTCAAAAGCTGGTTGAGGTAGAAGCAAGGCCAATACTGCAGTGGCAGGAAGAAAAAGACCGATACTCCCTCCGTAAGGAAGCTTTGCGCCAATTGCAAACCAAGCTTACCACCTTGAATACTGCAACCAAAGATTTATATGGATTTAGATCCCCTTTTAAGGAAAAGGGTGTACGCATTTCGGATCCTGAGGTGCTGCAGGCACAGGCTTCACGGTTTGCTGAAAATGGAACTCATACGCTGGAAGTTGTTAATTTAGCATCAACCCAGAAAATATCAACTGACCAGATTAAAGAAGATGAAATCTTGCCACCCGGGACTTTCAGTATAGAAGTTGATGGTAATTCATATACTATCAAATTCCGTGGTGGTAATTTAAAATCGTTGAGTGATAAGATAAATGAAATTGCTTCAAGTGTTGTATCGGCAACAACAATCAGAACGGTTGATGATAAAGGTATTTTAAGCATTGAATCTAAGATATCAGGGAAAAAAGGTGAGTTAAAACTAAGAGGTGACGAAGAGTATTTAAAAAAGATAGGATTGGTAAAAGGCGAAAAAGGTGCAGAAAAAGAATTTCAAAAAATTATTTTTGATACCAAGTATTTTACGGCTTATACTGGCGAAAAACCAATTGAAGATGAAGATGGCGTTTTATCGGTTGATAAAGAAGGTAAATCAGTTATTATTGATGCTAAATTGTGGCGCGAGTACATCCTTCCTGTTGAATATCAGACAAAAAAACAATCTGTATTAGAAGTCAATGTAACCTATTCAAAAGAAAAATCAGAAGAAGAAGTTATACCGTACCGGTTAGAAGTTGGGCCTGATGAAACTACTGTTATTAAAGGGATAGAACTTAAAGGATATAATGTATCACGCGAAAGACCGCTTGAGAAAAAACAAAAAAAAGAAATTGCCGATATAATAGGTGTAGGAGTTATTTCCGTTGAAGATGGGAAACGCTCTGAGAGGATATATCCAATTGATGCAAACAAACAGGGTAAAATTGAAATACCAATAGGACAGGACTTCGCAGAAAAAAAAATAACAAAGATACTATTTTATTGCAATGATGGCAAGGCAATTTTTCAGGATGCAGCATTAGTTACTGAAACAAAAGGTGAAGGTATTCTTGAGCCAAAAAATATCATCACACAGGCCGATGATGCAAAATTAAAATTAAATGGCATAGAGATAGTACGGCAAAAAAATTCCGGCATAGATGATGTGCTAAAAGGTGTAACAATCAATTTAATGAAACCATCGACCAAACCATTAACAATAACTATCAAACAAAATACCGAAGCAGCAATTGAAAAAATTAAAAAATTTGTGGAAGCGTATAATGATTATTTAACATTTAACAATGAACTGACAAAGGCTGTTAAAAGTGATAAATTAGGCGATTATCAGAAGGATAAATATAAAAATGGAATTTTTATGGGTGATATGTCGTTAATGCGATTGCAAAACGCGTTGAAAACTGCAGTAACTGAAGCATATCCATCAAATGTTGAAAAGCCTGTTAAGATGTTATATCAGATGGGTGTTTCTACAGGTGAAATTAATGCAAAATGGGAAACAATTAAAGAAGGTAAACTCATTATTGATGAAGCAAAGCTTGTTGAAATTTTATCAGAGAATCCCGAAGGTGTTCAGGAATTTTTTGGTTCGGATAATGATGGGGATAATCGTATTGATAATGGATTTGCTTACAGCATTGAAGGTATTCTTGATCCATATGTCAGTGCAGGGAAAAATATTATTGTTTCAAAGATGGATTTAGAGGATGCGTCAATTAAAGCTACCAATAATAGAATTGAACGGAAGCAGGAGCATCTAAAAACGTATGAACAAAAATTACGACAAAAATTTGCTTCTATGGAAAAAGCCATATCGGGATCAAAAGCACAAAGTAACTGGCTTGATATGCAGATGAAAAATCTACCCAAAGACAATGATAATAAGTGACATGAGGTACACTATGCAACTTTTAATTAATGATCATCCTGTTGATTTTGCTGTAGAAAAAGAAACCACAGTTAAAGATATAATGGGTTCAATACTCAATTGGGCATCAGAACGAAGCCTTGTTTTTTCGGGAGCGATAGTTGATGGGACAGTATATCAACTGGATAATGCACCGGATATTTCCATAGAAAAAGTTAATAATATAAATTGTTATGTACAGTCGGTGAGTGATATTGTTATCGACTCTATAAAAGAAGGTATTGCATACTGTAATAGGGCATGTCAGCATTTAGAAAATAAAAGCAATACATCATTGTCCGCCGATGAATTGCTTCAGTTGCAAAATGGTTTTGAATGGATTGTATCGGTATTACAATCGGTGTTGCACATGCTGGGTTTAGAAAGGGATGATTTACGATTTAAGGATATGACGGTGCAGGAATTCATTGGGTCAGTATATTCATTTGGACATAACATTTCCAGTAGCACCGATATAAATTTGCTTACCACAGCTAACAATATTTTACATGATACCATGACGCTTTTCAGAGTTTTGCTATGCAGTGATGCTTTAAAAAGTCTGGTAGTACAGAGTGTTGATTCCCCGGATGTACTTTTTCAAACAATGGTTGACCTTAAAGGAATGGTAGGAAAGCAGGTTAAAAATTTAGAAGAAATTGCCGGATTATATCAAAAAGGCAATGATAGCGAAGCACTTGAAATTATCCATACACTTGTTGATTTTTTATATCTTTACATGCGAACATGTTATCAGGTTTCACCGGTATTTAATATCAATATTGCCGAATTTATATATAATGGACAATCGCTGGAAGAGCTTAATATAAAAATTCAGGACATGCTTACTGAGATTGTCTCCGTTATGGAAAACAATGATGTGGTGAGCCTTACTGATATACTGGAATATGAGTTGAAACCACTGATTAACGAAATTGATCATTACATCGATATTCTATTGCAAAATATAAAATCATAAAGGCTACCCCTATATGGGTGCACTATTATAGCAATGAATAATCCCAATTATTAAAACCCTGGTATGGGTGATAGTATACTATAAAAATTGTAAGTTAACGAGCAGATTTTGAAATCAAACCTGGTATGGCACTGAGATAGTATGTTATTCTGGAAACATGGCATGTCATTCTGAACAAAGTGAAGAATCTCGGTGTTTTATGAAACGAATAGATTCTTAAAAACTACGTTCCTCAGAATGACAAAATGGTGGAGAAATTCTTTGGTTGCTTTTCTATTCATAGTAATATTGATGAATAATTTTATCTTTCTTTGAGGAGTAATGCGTTGGGAAAAAAGAAATTATGGGGCGGGCGTTTTTCTAATGCACCATCAAAAGCAGCAGAGGAAATTGCAACATCGCTCCACTATGATATGAGATTATATAAACATGACATTCGTGGCTCATTAGCCCATGCAAAAATGTTATGCAAGCAAAAAATTATATCACAAAAAGATTGTGATGACATACAAAAGGGGCTTTCCATCATTGAACAGGAGATTGAAAACGGAAAATTCCCATTCAATGAAACGCTTGAAGATATACACATGAATATTGAAGCACGCCTGACTGAGCTCATTGGTGATGCGGGAAAACGTTTGCATACGGCACGCTCACGGAATGACCAGGTCATCACTGATGTGCGGTTATATCTTAAAGATGAGATGTATGAAATAAAAAAACTGTTAATTCAATTAATAGTTACTATCGTACAAAAAGCAGAAGAAACAAAACATATTGTTATGCCGGGATATACACATTTGCAGATTGCACAACCTGTCAGGATGGCTCATCATCTGCTGGCATATGCATGGGCAATGCTTCGCGATGTACAGCGGCTTGAATTTGCTTATGTGCAAACGGATGAACTTCCTCTGGGGAGCGGAGCGCTGGCAGGGGTTAATTATACTACTGACCGACAGTTCCTGGCAGATGAGCTTCATTTCGGAGCTATCGCTCATAATTCAATGGATGCAGTAAGCAATCGTGATTTTATTGCTGATTTTTTATATTTTTCATCAATAATGGGGATGCATTGTTCACGGTTAGCGGAAGACATCATTTTGTGGTCAACTGCTGAGTTTAATTTTATAACATTATCTGACAGCGTTACTACCGGCTCTTCAATAATGCCTCAGAAACGCAATCCTGATGTTGCTGAGCTGGTTCGTGGAAAAACAGGCAGGTTGTATGGCAATTTGATTACTCTGCTTACGCTACTAAAGGGTTTGCCCATGACCTATAACCGCGATTTGCAGGAGGACAAGGAGCCATTGTTTGATGCCATTGATACGGTAAAGCTTATTGCCAGCGGTATGAATGAGGTGATAACCACCATGCATGTTAATGGAGAAGTAGCACGTAAGGCAATCTATAAAAATTTTTCTACAGCTACCGATATTGCAGATTATCTGGTCATGAAAGGCACACCTTTTAGACAGGCGCATGAGATAGTAGGTTCAATAGTTAAATATTGTGAACAACATAATGTGGATTTCTTTACATTGCCACTTGAAGCATTAAAAAAGTTTTCTGAGCAATTTGACAATGATATTTATGATTATATCAATCCTGAAAAATCAACAGAACGAAAGCAATCGTATGGCAGTACCTCGCTAAAAAGTGTTGAACATCAAATCATGGTAATCCGGGAAAAACTGCATGAATGTGGTTATTGACAGTGTAACAGGATTAGATATAGTACACCCATTTACAGTTTCAATGAGAATACTCTGTGCACTGGTTGCAGGTTTTATTATTGGCTTTGAACGTGAACGAAATTATCAGCCGGCAGGATTGCGCACACATATGGTATTGTCACTGGGCGCATGTACTGTCATGATCCTGTCATATTTTATTCCTTATGCTTATTCACCGCAAAACGCTGATCCTGCACGACTGTCGGCTCAGGTTATAAGCGGCATTGGCTTTTTAGGTGCAGGAGCCATTTTTAAATATGGATTCAACATTAAGGGGCTTACCACTGCCGCTACAATATGGACAACATCAGGCATTGGCATGGTTTTTGGTGCCGGTTTTTATTTTTTAGGAGTGATAGCCACCCTGTTTTTGGTAATAACATTACAACTGTTTGAAAAGGTTGAAATGTGGCTTGTTGAGCAAAAAAAGACAAGGATTTTGCAGGTAACGTATTATTCAGATGCTATAAGTGGCAAAGAGATCCTTACAGCTATAAAAAAACATACCGGTGATATAGATGTGCGCCAGGTTTCGGTAACAGAAGATGTTGAAAATAAAACGTCGGATTTTGTGGTAAACTGCCGAATAGATGAAGATTTTAGCCTGCGGTTACTGTTCGATGAGATAAAACAGTTAGGACATATCAAAAAGATAAAAATAGATTAAAATATACAATTATACAATTAATCCATAGTTTGCAAATAACTATAATTCTTGCTGGTAATGTCCTTATAGATAGTTACCTTAGAAAAGATTTAATCGAATGAGGTAAATAGGGATTTTGTAATTGTTTTCTGTAAATTTCAAATTGTACTACAGATTATGAATATCGTGGATTCTTCCGGGTGGACTCATGATGTTCATTTCAAGGATTTACCCAATGTAAACTATTTTGAAAAAAAGAAATAAGATTTTATATACTACTGCATGCTGTATCAGTGATAAAGATTATTGTTAATTATTGCCTGTGCTATAGCAATATCTTCAGTTGTTGTGATTTTAATGTTGTGATAATAATTACCGGTGATAGCTTTGACAGGATGTCCGGCAATCAAAACCAATGAAATATCATCAGTAGCGTCATTAATAGAATGTGCAAGTGCTTTTTTATGAGCATCCATGATTAGAGAATAATAAAAGCATTGTGGCGTTTGTGCTGCACAGATTGCATGTCGAGGTAAAACTTCTACCACGCTGTCATCTTTTATCATGGCAATAGTTTCCTTGACCGGTGTGTAGATACCGCAGGCGCCGTATTGCACTGTAGTATTAATGCAGTTCTGAATCATGGTTTGTGTAATAAAAGGGCGTGCAGCATCATGAATGAGCACAATATCGTTATCATTGCATTGAAGTGAACAGAGCGCATTATAGCAGGATTGCTGCCGGGTTTTACCTCCATTGGTTATTATGACAGTGGTTTGAATATTGTAATCGCACAAAAGTGACTGGAGTGTTTTGTGATAGTCAGGATGAATGGCTATAATAATAGCATCAAACAGCGAAGATGTATAAAAGGTTTCTATTGCCCATATAATAATTGGTTTGTCATTCAGTGCCAAAAATTGTTTTGGGACAGCACTATCCATCCGCTGTCCCAGTCCCCCGGCTAATATAATTGCATAGTGTTTCATTGTTGTTCCCAGATGCGTTTTGCCAGTGATGCAACCCGCTTTCCCAGTGCTGCAGCATTCTTTTTTGTCTTCTCGTCAGGCGAACCAGTGCATGATACTCCATAATGACCGGTTGCTTCCATGGGATCGCCAACTATTATCATCCCATAGATGAGCATTGCCTGCAGTATTGAAAGCAGTGTTGTCTCTTTCCCTCCAGATGGATCACTTGATGTAGCAAATGCCGCTCCAATCTTATTTTCCATTTTTCTTCGGATAATGACATATTCATCAAAAAGATGTTTTAACTCGGCTGCCATTGTTCCAAAATAAACAGGTGAACCGGCTATAATACCATGGGAATTTAAAAAATCATCTTTGGTAACCTCGCTGGTTGAACGCACTATAGCCTGTGCATTCTCAACCTGTTTTACTCCTTCGGCAATGGCTTTTGCAAGTTCATGAGTGTTTCCTGAACGTGAGTAATACAATATCAAAACCTGCACCATGTTATACCTCGTATAATACTGTAATGAAATACAATTATTGGAAATTAATTTACTGTATATGATTTATACTATATAAATAATAATAGTATTTTTAATTTTGTCAACAGTTACCTGTGTTTTTTTTGCGATAGTTACTGTAAAATTTAGCTTGTCAGCTACTATTATAGATGTTTATATAGCTTTTCAGTGTCATTACAAACACTATCACACCTGCAATGCAAGTATGTTTTACAGTGTGTATGTGCACATACAATTGTTATCGAATGAGAAAAATAACTATGAGCTATCAAACAATGATATCACAAAGGGCAAATGAATTTACATCCTTTATAGTAATGGATGTGATGGCAAAGGCAGAAGAATTGGAGCGCAAAGGCGAACATGTTATCCATCTTGAGGTTGGTGAGCCTGATTTTCAAACACCGGAGGTGATTGAACAGGCTGCAATTGAAGCATTAAAAAAACAAAAAACAAAATATACCCATGCGCTGGGTTTGCTGGAATTGCGTGAGGCAATCAGTGAATACTATTATAATGAGTATAATGTTTCTATTTCGCCTGACCGGATACTGGTTACTACCGGAACGTCACCTGCTTTACTTTTTGTAATGTTAGCCATGCTCAATCATGGTGAAGATATTATAGTATCAAATCCGCGTTATCCCTGTTATCAAAATTTTATTAAAGCAGCCGGAGGAAGGGTAAATGAAATAGTCACTTACCCTGAAGAAGGATTTCAATACAGGCCTGAAGATATTAACAGGGCTATAACAACAAAAACAAAAGCTATCATGATAAATTCGCCATGCAATCCAACAGGGATTGTAATGGATGAGCATGCATTGAAAAATATTGCACAGTTTCAAAATCAGTTTATCATATCCGATGAGATTTATCACGGACTTGTCTATAACAATAAAGCACATTCAATATTGGAGTTTACCAATAAAGCGTTTGTTATTAATGGATTTTCCAAGCTGTATGCCATGACAGGATGGCGTTTAGGTTACTGTATATTTCCTCCAGAATTTACCATGGTTATGCAGCGCATACATCAAAACTTTATGATATCGGCAAACAACTTTATTCAATGGGCAGGAATAGCTGCATTGAAGTATGCTAAAAATGATGTTAAAGCCATGCAAACTATTTATAATGAGCGAAGGCAGTATATGATACAGGGTTTAAAAAGGCTGGGCTTTATAGTCCATGTTGAACCAACGGGCGCGTTTTATGTTTTTGCTGATGCTCGTACATTTTGCAGTGATTCATATAGTGAAGCATTTAACATAATTGAAACGGTGAAAGTTGGTGTTACTCCCGGCATTGATTTTGGTAGTGCAGGCGAGGGCTTTTTACGTTTTTCTTATGCAACATCTATCGAAAATATTGAAGAAGGATTAAAAAGGATAGAACAATATTTAAAAAACAGGTAATGCTGATCATTGATGCTGACAGTTTATTTTTTTAATTGCTCAATATATTTACAGTAACTATCGCATAGAAAATTTTTAATTATGAAATGACAGCACTGCGGTGAGATGTGATTAAAAAAAATTTTTAAGCAGGCGATACACGATATACTATACAATATATATACTGCCTCTATGTAAACAGTGCTTTAAATTCATCTATGCTGGTTTTGCCTTCCATAACATTGCGGGCAAGTTTAATGATGTTCATATCCCCAATAACAATGCTGGCAACCGGAGTTTTTTCTTTATACAAAAATTTTACATATCGTGATGTATCTCTTTGTGAAAGCACTGTGCAGTCTTTGCGGGTAAAATCACCAGCCGAATAGAGATCAATACCGGTAATCTTTAATACTACCGATAGCAGCGTGCCATTATATTCATTGTTAGCGCCAGCCATATTGAGCCCTGCTAATTTACCCTGTTCGCGTGATGCAGTCCATATCCCATAGCATATCCCGTTATGCTCGCTGGGATCACCAGCAGCAAAAATATATGGATCGGATGTTTGCAGATAGTTATTGATGATAATTCCACGGTTTACAGTAAGCCCTGCATTCTTAGCTAAATCAGTTCTTGCCTTAATACCCATTGAGAATATGACCGTGCCTGCATCAATAGTTCTTCCCGATGTACAGTGCAGTGTTAGCCCGTGTTCATTTTTATTGATTGTATTGTTTGTATTGATTGAAGCAATCGATTCTGATACAATAAATTGCAAACCTTTTTGTTCCAGTAACTGTTTGATAATAGCAGCACCTTCATGGTCCAACTGTTTGGGAAGCAATCTGTCATAAAATTCAATGACGGTGACATTACAGTTGCGTTTGCACAGGCTATGTGCTGTTTCCAATCCTAAAAGTCCGCCGCCAACTACAACAACATCTTTATTTGCGGCATTATCAATATGTGAT
>JAKPOE010000040.1 GCA_029548025.1 Spirochaetota bacterium | reverse complement strand
GTACATGATGTACTTGGAAATTTTGCCGATGTAGTAAAGGTTGTTGAACCGTCGCAGTATCATTTAACCTTAAAATTTATTGGCGAATGTGAAGGCAGTATTGCCCGCGCAATAGAACATGAATTCACACAGCTTTCACTTCCCATAACCCGGTTTGACTATACGGTAAAGGACATTGGGATGTTTCCCAACATCAAACATCCGGCAGTGATATGGACAGGTATACATACCGATGAAAGGGCACTATCACAAATGGTTACCAGTACGCAGATATTTGCAAAAAAATTTGGCATTAAGGAGGAAGTCCGCAGTTTTGTGCCTCATCTTACATTAGCGCGTATCCGGAAAGGAAGAAAGTTAACCGAAAAGATTAACGATACGCTACAACCATTCACCTCCATGGAGTTTGGCAACGCAACATTTAACCGCATTGTACTGTTTTCCTCAAAGCTAACGCCGCAGGGACCGGTATATACTCCATTACAGGAGATAAGGTTATAACAATAAAATTACTTCTCTCAGGTGCTTATTATATAAACTTTACTCCCTATCATAGAGCAATGGTTTATATGGTGTATACATGTAACACGTACTGTATTATTTACAGACAGCCCTGTTCACTCCTGGATATTAGCAAAACCTTCATCGCTGATTTTTACCATAACAATGTTACAGCAGCACTATATTATTTTCTTTACAGTCTTTTACCATATCCTCAGGCCAGATGCTCGCCTGTATCTCGCCAATATGAGCCTTCCGCAAATAATACATACATAATCGTGACTGACCAATCCCACCACCCATTGAAAGCGGCAACTCACCTGAGATCAGTCGTTTATGAAATAGCAAATTTAATCTATCCTCATTGTGGGATAGTTTAAGCTGTCGTATCAGAGTATCGCTATCCACACGAATACCCATTGATGAAAGTTCAAAAGCGCTTTCCAGAATAGGATTCCACACAAAAATATCGCCATTCAAGCCCCAATCATCATAATCCGGAGCTCTACCATCGTGCTTTGTACCATCTGATAATGCACCACCAATACCAATAATAAATACTGCCTTATGTTCTTGTACAATCATATCCTCGCGTTCTTGAGGCGATAGATTGGGATAGCGTTTCAGTAACTCTTCAGCATGAATACAGTAGATAGTTTCTGGCAGCATTGGTTTTATTTCAGGATATTCATGGTTTACATATAATTCAACACGTCGTATGACATCATATATCTTACGCACCACCTCTTTTAAATAATCGATGCTCCTCTGCTGTTTTGTAATGACCATCTCCCAGTCCCACTGGTCAACATACAGTGAATGTATATTATCCAGTATCTCATCAGCCCTGATGGCATTCATGTCGGTATAGATGCCGCAACCAACCTGTATATTATAATCTGCCAGAGCCATTCGTTTCCATTTAGCCAGTGATTGTACAATTTCAGCTTGCTGGTTATTCAAATTTTTTATTGTAAAAGAAACTGGTTTTTCAATACCATTCAAATCATCATTTATACCCGTACCTTTCAATACAAATAAAGGTGCTGTCAATCGTATAAGATTAAGCTCAAATGCTAAATTAAGCTGAAAAAAATCTTTAATTTTTTTTATAGCTTTTTCAGTACTATGAAGATCAAGGGCTGGCTTATATCCTTCTGGTATATAATATCCACGGGGCATTATCATCTCCTTTTAAGTTTAATAAAATGTATTGAGCATATTTTTTATTGCAGTTAAACAATTGAACAATTGGACTCTATTGTATTAATATTTTGTCAAGATTAAATTTTTAAATTTTTTTTGTGAATACAAGTAAGCACACAATCAAAGCCATAGATGATAAAACAAAGGGTAAATGATGGCACTGATCATGGTGAGCAACAGTTTTTATTTATTACCATCTATCGTAATAGTTCCTGCGCAATCACTCTTTGGGTTACATCTATTAACTCATTGATGGTATCATGCGAATAACCATCTGTTGGTATTGGATCACACACCACAACATCTATCGTTCCAGACTTAACAACAAGGCTTCCCTTTGGCAATATCTGCCTGCTCCCTTTCACCACCACCGGCAATATTGGCATGGTTCGTTCAATAGCTATGGTAAATCCACCTTTTTTAAATTTTTGCAATCTGCCATCGTTTGAACGAGTACCCTCAGCAAATACCATAAGGCTTACATCCTGTGGCAATCTGCTAACAGCTTTGTTAATACTTGCTATAGCCCTATCCCTATTACCCCGGTCAATAAATACATTCTTAGAAGCATAGAGCGCCCAGCCAAACAATGGCATATACAGCAATTCTTTTTTTATAACCCATCTGAATTGAATCTTTAACGAAGTAACCAGAGCCAGTATATCATACTGTGACTGATGATTGCTTATGATGACATATTGAGTTCCTTTTTGTATCTTTTCCAGGCCATGAACTCTAACTTTTACACCTGTCACAATAAGCATTGTCCATGCCCATATCTTTGATATGGTAAACGCTAAATTACCTGTCACTGAAAATACTGCCGCTAATGTCATGGGAACAAACAGAACAACACTCATGAATGATGCCCAGAAAAAAAGCCAGATTATCTTAAAACAATTAATGAACTTTTCCATAAACAAGCCCCTATCACCTATACTTCAAACGTAAATCATAATAATTAAATTATTGACGAATAAAAAAGTTATTGTCAAATAAAAATATGAAATTACTATTATAATAGTATGATTTATCATAGTATTATTTTTCATATATTTGTAATACATAAATTATGGATTATTAAGCATATATATTGAAGAGACATTATAATTAAGTATTAGAGGTAAATATGAAAAAAATTTTTATCATAATAACAGTCATAATATTCTCATTATTATCATTATTATCATTTTTAAAAATTCAAGCTCAGGAAAACAAAGATTTTCCTAACATTGACAACAATTACCATATTTACAATTCTATATCTTACGCTGATATTAGTAATAATAGGGCTATACAAGCTATATATAATGGGGATATTAATCTATTGACCCCAGAGTTAACATTATTTGAATTAGCCATACTGAATAAAAATGAACTCAAATTATTGCGGAATCTTATTTTTGCTAAATATAATTATAAATTTAGATCAAATGACCTTTTAGAACATTTTAAACAATTTAATTGGTATAAATCAGAAAGGGAAAACATCGATACATTGCTTACACAAGATGATTTAAAGTGTATTCAAAAAATAAAATCTTTTGAAAACCCAACAAATATTGACAGTAACGATATAAAACTTAATACCAAACTCATTGGGATATGGCTATCATTCCCAGTAATGCCAAGTGGTATACCTGAGAAATTTATTTTTTTTATTGACAATAAATTTGAATACCATACCAGTACAATGGATTGTGGCACCAGATTAAATTCAATGAAGGGAATATGGAAAGTTGACAAGGGTTTTTTGTTACTTACCGTAAAAGAAAAGAGCATAAAAATTGGTGGTTATATAACACCAGCTTATGGATCATGTGCAAGCAATATTGCATTAAACGAAACTCATCAAGCCTTATTAACATTAACGAAACCCGAGATATACACTATACCGCTAAGTGCAGAAATTAAAAATAGTACTGATTATTTTCCGAAACGTTTATTTGGGTGCTGGTATTTCTGGAGGTGGACAACCAATCCATTAAATACATCTTTAAAATGAATAGTTTTGTATATACCGGCAATCTATACATTATTTTTTTTTGCTATTGACATTTCCTGACTGCATCGTGTATTTTTAGCATAATTGTATAAACAAAAAAATAAACTTCTGGAATTATTGAAAATCATATGCTATGATAGTATCTTACTATTTCCTTGTGGAGGTAACTATGGGCACTATTTTTGAAGTAAACGACACTAATTTTAACGCCGAGGTGTTAGAATGTGCCGGTAAAGTGCTGGTTGATTTCTGGGCCCCATGGTGTGGTCCCTGCCGCATGCAAACGCCAATACTGGAAAAATTAGCGCAGGATCCCGAAACAAAAACAAAGATTGTAAAAGTAAATACCGATAACAATCCTGAAACAGCCCAACGGTATGGTATATCTTCTATCCCAACACTTATACTTTTTGATAATGGCAAAGAGATAGAACGCATGATTGGCGTACAGCCTGAAAACACTTTAAAGAAAAAACTTTCATAAACAATGCGTGCTGTTATACAGCGTGTTTTACAGGCTTCCGTGGAAGTTGATGGTAATAGCATAGCATCCATCAATAAAGGTTTGGCAGTACTTGCAGGGTTTGCACCATCAGACACAACAAAAGATTTAGAATATATCTGTCAAAAAATTATAGGCATCCGAATTTTTGATGATGCCAGCTTCTTTATGAACCTGTCATTATCTGATGTTCACGGCGGGCTTTTACTTATCCCCCAATTTACACTTTACGGTGATGCCCGCAAAGGACGCCGTCCTTCATTTTCTGACGCCATGAAACCTGAAACAGCATCAGAATATTTTGATTCGTTTGTAGCAATGTGTAAAGCAGCACATCCCCATGTTGTAACCGGCAAATTTAAAGCTCATATGAAGGTTATACTTGTTAACGATGGTCCGGTAACCATACTTTTAGACAGCTCAAAATTATTTTGAATCTATGGCAAATCTTTTTTACGTTGTTGTAATATCTCAAGCTGATTCAGAATCTGTTGTAAATCATTGTTATCGGGATGTCTGGCATAAACCCTTTTAACACCAGCGATTACCTTTGCCATCTGGAATCGTTCTTTTGTATAGATACTATCGGCTGTCCTTGCCTGTGAATAATAATAATAGGCACGTGAAAACTTCAAAAGGTGAAAACAAACAATAGCCATATTGGTCAATGCTTTTACATAGTGAGGATCAATAGCAAGCGCTATTTGCAACATATCCATGGCATCCTCATACCTTCCCATGTTCATCCATGCAACAGCGCAATTGTTGTAGTAAAATTTATTGGCAGGATTTAATTGTATTGCATCAATAAAATATTCAGAGGCTTTCTGATAATTACCTGATTCTAAACAATATAAGCCTGCACCATTGTACTGGCTGGCAGCTTCATCATTATTCCGGGCGATAGCTCCTGAAGCTAATGCTATGCTAACCATCAGCAACACTGTGACATATACCTTCTTCATCGCATCCCCTTTGCTTTTAAAACGGATATATATATTATAGATTATGTAATAAAAAAATATAAAATAATACAAGACTATTTTTTTCAATTATTAATATTAATTTTATTGCACAGGTTATAATTTTTCTTTTTTATCTTGCAGTATTTTTATTATTATTAATTATGTCATCGTCATACTACAATCCGTTTGATTACACAATATGGACTTACTACAAAAACTTAACGAAGAACAATATAATGCCGTTACTTATAGTGATGGCCCGCTGTTAATCCTGGCAGGAGCTGGTTCGGGCAAAACAAGGGTCATTACTTACCGGATAGCTCATTTAATAAAAGCTAAAGGCATACCACCCTATGCAATTGTTGCAGTAACCTTCACCAATAAAGCTGCTGAAGAGATGCGAAGCCGCATCAAAGGGCTAATAGGTCCCATTGGCGAAAGTGTCATGATTAAGACCTTCCACTCATTAGCAGTGTATATACTGCGGCGCCATGGAGATGCAATAGGCATTACTCCCAATTTTACCATATATGACAGTCGTGACCAGGAATCGCTGATTAAAGATATATTACATGATATTCACATAGATCCAAAAGCGGTAAAACCCGCGATGATTGCCGAAAAAATTTCAAGCATAAAGGAAAGCAGCCATTACATACAGGGTGGCGATATAACATTGTTATTGCCAAAATATCATTCATTCAACTTTCAGGAGATATTTACCAGCTATCAGCAAAAACTGAGGCATGCCAATGCTCTGGATTTCAGTGACCTTTTGATCTATACAGTGCAGTTGCTGCGCAACAGCCAGGTGCTTACAACATTACAATCGCGCTGGCGATACTTCATGGTTGATGAGTATCAGGATACCAACTTTGCGCAGTATCTCATTGCTAAATACCTGGCATCACAAACAAAAAATATATGTGTGGTGGGTGACGATGACCAGTCAATCTACTCATGGCGTGGAGCTGACATTCGCAATATCTTAAACTTTGAAAAAGACTATCCTGATGCAACGGTAATTACCCTCCACAGAAACTATCGCTCAACCGCCCCTATTTTGCAAGCAGCTTCATACGTTATTAAAAATAATTACAGGCGCAAAGACAAAAAGCTTACCGCACATCGCGGTGATGGGGAACCTATCACCGTATGCACCGCTAATAATGAATACGGAGAAGCTGAGTATGTTATCAACACTATTGCCAGTTTAAAGCATACTGAACATTACTCCAACAGGGATTTTGCAATATTTTACCGTACCAACGCACAATCGCGGATATTTGAGGAACACTGCAGAAGAGAGAATTTACCCTACATTGTTGTTGGCAGTGTTAAATTTTACGAGCGAAAAGAAATTAAGGATATCCTTGCATATATGCGGTTTATTGCAAATCCTGATGACACGGTATCACTGCTTCGCATTATCAATACACCATCGCGTGGCATTGGAGCTTCCACAATTGAAAAGTTGCGCGATGCTGCATATGTTCATACTACTTCTGAATGGAACATCATTGCCAACAACCAGAACTATTCATATAAACTATCGCCCGCACTACATTCTTTTAAAGAACTTATGCAGAAATTAATTGACAGGGTTAAGGATATACCAGCTAATAACAAACTTTCCGAAATATGCATAAGCATCCTTAACGATACACAGTATAAAAGTACGCTGGAAAGTGAAAATTCAATTGAAGCTCGGGGAAGGCTTGAAAATATCGATGCATTTGTTAACAGCATTGTTGAATATGAGCACCTCCATCCTGAAGCAACACTGTTTGAATTTTTACAGGACATTTCACTGCTTTCACCTGCTGACGAAACCAATGCATCCGCTCCAGAGGGAAACAACGCCATTACTCTTATGACTGTTCACAACGCGAAGGGATTGGAATTTCCTGTAGTTTTTTTAACAGGGATGGAAGAGGGGCTTTTCCCTCACACCAATGCAATTGACAGCGATGAAGGGATAGAAGAAGAGCGACGTTTGTGTTATGTTGGCATAACTCGAGCTAAAGACCGCCTGTTTATAACCAGCGCCGAGCTGCGGAGAAGCTGGGGAACAACACAGTTTAAAGAAGCATCGCGTTTTATAAGCGAGCTCCCACCAGCATTATGCCAGTTTCAACATTATAGCTCATCATACAATAATTGGGATATGCCAAAAACAAACAACCACAACAACTATCGCAATATCGATAATTACACTGCCACAGCTTTACATAATAACGACTCTCAATACACAGTAAACCAGAGGGTTAAACACCCTTCATTTGGTGTAGGAAAAATTACTGCTATACAGGGAAAGGGTGATAATGTTAAACTGACCATACAATTTCTTAACGGATTTACTAAAACATTTCTGGAAAAGTATACCCCCCTAGAACCATTGTCATGATTTTTTTTCTTGACAATTTATGCTCACGAATACATGAATTATAAACAGAAGTATACTTCCAAAGGTGTGGATTATGGAAAAAACTCATCGGGTATCGTCTACAATAATGAGCAATATCCCTGTATTGATTTTAGAAGGAGATATAACCTCTGAGGCTGATGCTGATATTATGAATGAATACCGGAAATTGAAAGAAAAACAGGCGCCATTCTATTGTATTCTTGATTTTACCAAAACAAAGTACATCAATTCTGCCGGGATTGCAATTTTAATAAATATCATACAGGATTTTGGTGACTTTGGCGGTAAGGTAATATTTACCGGATTATCACCACATTTTAACAAGGTTATGGATATTGTGGGGATTACTGATTTTGTTACTCTTTATGCAACCAATGAAGATGCTCTGAAAAATATATAGCCTTGCCATGGGCAAACTCCACACAATAAATAGACTACATAACCATAGCCGTATATGCTTTCTCTAATTCTTCCAGCGTGTACACCTTTTTTGCATCAGGAAGCGAAGCTAAAAATATCTTTCCATATGCCTTTGTTACAATTCGCGAATCAAGAATGGCAACAACTCCTTTATCGGTTGATTTGCGTATAAGCCTGCCAAACCCCTGTTTTAACAACAGCACCGCATACGGCAGTTGATACTTCATAAAAGGATTGCCTCCCTCTTTTTGTATCTTCTCTATCTTTGCCTGCACAACAGGACTATCAGGAGCCTCAAATGGTAACTTCATGATGATAACCGCACGCACCAGATCACCTGGCAAATCAATCCCCTGCCAGAATGAGTGTGTCCCAAAAAGAACCCCATTACTGCATTTGATATACTCATGTAATATTGTAGACGCATTGACACGATGTTGCGAAAAAATTTCATAGGGAATTGTAGTATGCATTTTTTCATATACCCTGGTAAGCATGGTATATGATGTAAATAGCACAAGGCAGCGCCCCTTTACCATATTGACAATAAACGTAAGCCTTGCCACAGAAGCGTCAACAAATTCTTCACTGTTTGGATCTATGTCATTGGTATCAATAAACAGAACTGACTGCGTAGTAAAATTAAAGGGCGACGATAAAATTAAGGTATCTGCATTATCACATCCAATGCTTTGTTTAAAATAGTCAAATGAATTGTTGACGCTCAACGTTCCCGAAACAAAACAACAATGGTCATAATAATCAGCAACCTCTTTATGTATTATCGAGGCAACATCCAGCGGCTGCCCACAAATGAAAATATTAACCTGTGAATTTTTTTCTTTTTCCAGCCAGTACACATACTTTTCTTCATCCATAAATACAGCCATCCCCAAATCATGCCATGTGTCCATTATCGAAGCTTTGTGATATTCATATTCTAATCGTAAATCCTCATCCATTGTTTCTGGTTCAGCTTTTTCAAATAACCGTAAAACCTCCTCTAGAGCTTTGAGCAAGGGAAGACATTCCGCAAGGGGGTTCCGCAATCGCAGTGTTTGTAAATTTTTTACAATGTCATTGAGTATTTTTTTAGATAGTTGAACCTGACGCAGTGCATTGTCAAAAACTTCCATTGCTTCACTGATCATATCATACGTTAAAACCCTTTCAATTAATGCACCTCCTTTTCTGCGTTTGATAATGTGCTCTATTGTTTCTTTGAGTTGCTCAGTATTAATTGCAAATCCCAGTTGATTAGAAGCAATCCGTTCAATGGAATGCGCTTCATCAAACACCACAACCTTAAAATCCGGCACCAATGACTTCGAAGCAGCAATATTGGAGAAAAAAAGATAATGATTCATAACAAGGATGTTTGCTTCCTGCCAGTTTTTTTTAGCTAAAATATATGAACATCTATTTTTATATTTACATGTATGAATAGGGCATAGCTGTGATTCTCGACAGATAGTATGCCACAAGGATTCACTTGCCATAATATCAAACCGCGTCAGCGCAGGTTGCTTTGTTACTACTTCATGTACATGGTATATCTCTTTTTCCTTACTTTTGTCAAAACTTCCCGTATCGATTGCATTCTGCAAACGGCGATAGCAGGGATAATTGTTGCTGCCTAAACACAGGGCATAGGTAAGAGAAGTACCTGTTATATCGCGTATGGTATTGGCAATGATGGGTAAATCGTTAAGCATTAATTGCTGCTGCAAAGCTTTTGTCTCGGTAACTATCGCTACTTTAACGTTTTCATGCATTGCAAAAAGAGCAGCAGGTAAAAGATATCCTAACGTTTTACCAGTACCCGTACCTGCCTCAATGATACAATGCTTTTCATCGTACCATGCGGCGATTATTGCATCAGCCATCTGTTCCTGAATTGCGCGGTACTCATAATCAGGAATATAGTTCAAAAGCACGCCGTCAGTAAATACAGTATGTATAATTTCATTAATGTCCATAAACAACTGTGTATGTATTTAATTTATTGAGATAATGTATATAACTGGGATATTTTATGTCTATTAAAAAATAAACGATGGATATTTATCAACAAGACCGGCTGCGTATGCCCATATCCGCGCAGCATACCGCATGTACCGATACATGAAATCAAACAATAGTGTTGGCCAGTGCTTTATTGCCACAATTGACATTAATCCTATAGGAACAAGTAACAAAACTCCCATTGTTAAAATAATATACAGCAACAGATGAGGCAACAATGCTATGATAATGCCAATCAATGAAATGCGCAATAATGCCAGAAGCCTCGACGGAGATGATGGGTACACTACATCAAGCTGCAGGCTATGTTCAACCAATGGACGTCCTGCATATACCGGACGGTCTTCGGTTATCTGTGCAGCACAGGCTACAATAGATAACCAATATCGCAATGTGTTTTGCTGTATATCGGCAAAATCATCCATAAATTGTCCGGTAAACAGTATAACAACCCAATTAAAAAATCCCAATACCATGGAAACAATGCTATACACTGCACACACAAGGATATGGGGAAGTAATGATAAAAGATAAACAACAAGAAGTCGTAGAATTGCATTTGACCTTGAATACGACAATGAGTAATCAATAGTTAAATTTACAAAACCAGCAGGTACGGAATCAAAGTCTTCATTTTCTGCATGGTGATATTCAGCTTTTTGCTGTTCAACTTCACCTGCTCCCATCTCGTATTTATCAAGATCAACCTCGGGCAATTCCATTTCATCTTTGATAGCATACGTATCAAAATTTTCCTCACTGGCTATTATCGTTTCAAGCTCGGATTCGGTAAGTTCTTTATGGAGATCATCGGCAGTTAATCCTGGTTCTATCTCATCAAGTGAAAGTTTTAGTTCCTCTTCTTCTTCAATGGGTTCCTTTTTTTGTTCTTCAATTAATTCATCTATAGTGATGCCTGCATCTTCAAGCGTTAATTTTTCATCTTCATCAATGATCTGTTCACCCGGCAAGGTTTCCGCATGTTCATCAAGCTGAATATCAAGTGAATCCAGATCAAGAGTAATATCATCAAGCTTTTCTTTTTCTTTTCCCATCGGAGAAATGGTTTTTTTTGGTTTACGAGCAGGCTCTTCTGACACAAGTATATCATCAAATCCAATCTCTTCCTCAGGCAACTCTCCTTTTTCAAGAATATCTGGTTCAGTCAAAGGCATTTCAGCCTGTTCAATTACAGTAGATTCTTCGATTGGTATATCAAGGGTGTCAAGATCAATAGTAATGCTTTCATCAAGGTCTTTTTCTTTAGAAAAGATCTCATCTGATTTAATGTCGCCTTCATCATCAGTTTGAGCAATGGTATCTTCAGAAAATCTTTTAGCACTACCCCTTTCGTCAATGAGTGTATCAACAGGTTCATTTATTGTATGTGGTTTGCCAGTATCGTGAGCCAGCATCATATCATCAAAGCTTGCATCATAACCCTCTGCACGATTATCAACAATAACATGAGCCTTGCATTTGGGACATGTAAATGCAAAACGTTTATTTTGCACCTTTTCATCATCAACCTGATAGGCTGAATTGCATCCGCTGCATCGTACAATCATTGATTGCTCCTGATGGTTTATTGACTGGTAAAGTAACGCTCATTAATATTATGCTGAATAATCAAAAACCCTATAGGTAAAAACAAAATCATATACCATGGCATCTGCCTGTCATTAAGCATCTCAGATTTCTGCATATATTTTATGGTAATATAGACAAGCCATATCCCTGCTGTTAAAATAATCAGTAAAATGTTTGTTACAGGGTTGTCATAAAATATCCTGCTTACCCTGGCAATCCACCAGAAATAATAAATCCCTGCCGTACACAGTATTAAAACAAAGAGCACAACCAGATTATATTCAGGGATATATTCAAAAGCATTTTTTGACTGCATAAAAACTCCCTTTTTAACTTTTACTGTGATACAAAATACAGTTATAGTAAAATAACTAAAATCATGCAACAAAAAAAGTCTAAAAGTATCTATATATAATTTACGGTAAAATAGTGAAAAAATCTTAATAATTATTCAATATTCATACATTAAATTAACGTTTACCCTAAAATAGTTACCTATGGTATAGCAACAAAAAGAAACGATATACATCATACCAGCTATATCCTCCTGATGCCATCTTCACAATCACTAAAATATAGAAAAATTCTTGTCATTTTTATCATAACAGTATAATAGGTCTTAAGATTCAATTGTCTTTAATGAATCGTTAATAAATAATGAAGGAAATTTAATCGATACCATGCATATTCAGGAATTTAATTATTCAAATACAGCTCAACGCAGGATTTTATTGTTATCGTTATTCTTTTCAATAGTGACACTTTCATCGTATGCAATAATGAGTACGTTATTTCTTACCTCAATAGTACTCTATCAAGCGGTGTGGAAATACATCCTTACTCTTTCCCTTTCAGGCATTTTAACGGGTATCATCATTGGTACTATCATACATAAAAAAATTAGCTTTAGCAGGATGCTTTTAATACTATTACAAATAGTAATATCATGTTTGGCGATAGCTCCTGGTATTGCTTCTTACTTTGATAATGGCATTGAAACTATATATTTAGCCATCGCACAAAAATTTTCTCTATTGTTCTACTGTTTAATCTTTCTTCTTTTTACACTGGAGGGTATAAAATCCGCTTACTTTCTTAAAACATCTATTGGCGATTATATTGATAATAAAAATCCTGCCCTTTTTGCAATCAGTGTGGCATTGTTTGCCATAGTTTTTTCATTGTATCTTTCACTGTTACTATACAGTCATATGGAATATCTCTGGATTTATTTCGTTTTTCCTTTGCTATCATTAATTTTCATCATTTTTCTCAACCTACCTTTTTGCCCACCTACCATTATATCGCGCACAGCCATAACCAAACCAGATGATATTTCAACTCGCGATGATGTTCTTTTTACCTATAGCAATATTTCTATCATCAGTATATTCACAACTTTGATACTGATAACAATTTATTCACAGCATGGAATTTTTATAGCTACAACAATGTATACAATCAGCGCTATTATAGGTGGCTTTTTAATTGGAATGTTTCTATCTACATTGTTAAAAAAATATAATACCGTCTTTATTTATGGTGAAATGTTATATCCATTACTGTTTTTGGCATTTATTATTATAAGCCATACAGCTTCTCCATCATTATACAGCAGTCTTTTAGCAGCAGCCCCATTCAGCATATTTGCAGGAATTACATTTGGTACATCGTTAAAACATATATTAATAAAAAACAATCACCCTGCACGGTATACCATCATTTTATTTTCATTTTTCCTTATACCCCTGCCAATAATTATTGCATTTATCTGGATAGAACTTACGTACTTCTGGTTTTTTGCTGTAACCTATATACTGTCAATTATTACCATAGTATTTCCCGGTTTATACCTATTGCAAAATTTCAAGCGCTCGGTTCCATCCATAATCTATTGTATTGTCAGTTTATTATTCATACCTGCTATCATTGTTACCCATATGTATTTTAAACTTCCATTGAGCGATAATCTTGTTAATGCATACAGCAGAGGATACGGAGATGTGGTTTCATCAAATTTCAACTCTTCTTTTATAACCAAACCGGGAGTAGCTTATATTAATGATTGTGTAGCTTGCTATATAACCGATGCAACCGCACGTGATTTGAAAAGATCCATTGCATTTATATCACTGTTTGCAAACAATCATAATACTATTATCATTGATGGATATCACAAATTTTTTACTAACAGCCTTTTCCATCTCCTGAATTCACCCATAGTGCTGGATTATATCTCCGACAGAATAGTAGATTATCAAAAACCACCAATAAGCGATGTACATTTTGCAACCATACACACATCTATTATTCAGGGATTAAAACAAAAAAAAGGTTTGATAGTTGATATACCCAATACCTTTGATCATTATATGTATCCTTTCCGCTTTTCTGATGCCTACATCGCAATCATAAAAGAACATGTTGATAGCTACTACTTTACAATAATAGACATAACACATATTGCACCAAACTATCTCTATAGTCTGACAAATGCCTTAAAAAAATATTTTCTCCATACAGTTGTGTTTGTATCCGGCAATCACCTGACAATAGGAGCAACCAATAATAGCAACGGATTTACCCTTGGAGCATCTGATATTCAAAGTTTAGAAAACCTGATACAAACAACTGACGTGGCTAATCTTTTTGTTAATGCTGAGCATGCATTATCGTACATAGTATCAAATACCATTGAATTAATCATGCCGCGCAATGGCGTCTTTACGACATTTGCGCTACCCATTACCAGACCAGCACAACAACTGTTCATCAATCCCTTTGCTGAAAAAATTATTACTACCAATGACGCCGTAGTACAGATCATTGATAACCAGTACTATTATGCTAACACTATTGGACTGCGCATGCTCTATGCAAAACAAATCAATCAGCTCATTAAACAATCCGAATACTATGGATTACAGCAACACTATGAATCAGAGATGCAGACATTGATGCAATTACGCAGGATTGCTGAATATACCCCTGCCCTGCGGCAGTATATAACAAACATCATTAGCTTTAAAGAGAAATTGTATGAAACCATTGCACTGGATTATGAAAAACAAAAACAATGGGACAAAGCTATTTCCCTCTACAATGCAATGTTAGCGGTTAATCCCAATAACTTTACTGCTAATTATCGCATTGGTATTATCAATGCAACCATTCAAAATTTAGAAAATGCATTTAAGTATTTAAATAATGCAATGCGGATGGACCCCAATAATCCTGATGTACTGTATCAGTTAGGGATACTTCTTGTATCTCAGGGAAAATTTAATGAAGCATTACAGTATCTTACACAGGCACATAAAATGAATATGGCTTCGGCA
>JAKPOE010000036.1 GCA_029548025.1 Spirochaetota bacterium | reverse complement strand
TTATCAACAACCTCGTAAACAAGATGGTGAAGCCCATTAATATCAGTGGAACCAATATACATTGCAGGGCGTTTACGTACTGCTTCAAGTCCCTCTAGAACTTGAATTTTATCTGCTCTATAACTTGTCATAATTTTTTACTCCATACTGTATCGTTTATCTGTCCATACCGTTTAATCACAGTATATGAACTGACCCTTGTTGTTACTATGCTATCAATGCACACAGCCATTGTTTTGTCATCACCCTTAATATTTTGCAGCAGGATAGCATTCATACCGGGTGACTTAGCCACAGTATCACAATTTAATATTGCAACCAGCTTTGTATCAGATACGGCTTTTCTGTCACCTATGTGGACAAACATTTCTTCTCTTCTTGCTATATTTTTCCCTTCCAATGGTACATTTTACCGCATTCACTGACAAAAAGTTTACAAATTCAGAACATTTTTTTAGAATTACTGCTTGTGATAAACTCAATTCATTTGCATAGATGGGATGATCAACCATAACATATAATACCTTATTTACTATTTTATAAGGATAGCTATGTGTTGCAATAATATCATCTACTACATTGGGCCATAAAGAACGTATTTGTTCCATTATCAGATCATCCGACAAACCAATCTCAGAAATAACATCATTCACAATATCATTATATGAAACAGTTCTATGGTATCGTTTTTCTTTATAACGAAATTTCATTGTTCAACTACCCTGTTATTTATAACATTAAAAAGCTTGTAGTTATTGATAAATTGAATATCGCTCATATTTGCGCAGGTTATAATAATCTGGTGATTATTGATAGTAAGCTTGTGTATTACATTTATTCGTCTTTCTTCGTCCAATTCTGATAATACATCATCAAGCATGACAATAGATACCTGACCACTCATAGCATCAACAATGTTAACCTCCGCCATCTTCATAGCTATTGAAGCTAATCTTCTCTGCCCCGTTGATGCATATGATTTAAAAAATTTTTTATTCATCCCCATTACACAATAACTATCTCTATGAGGTCCTATTGTTGTAGTCCCCCATTGAATATCAATATTTCTTTTTTTTAACAACATTTGCTGTATCGATTGTAAAGAGTTATTATCACATTGAGTGGTATATATAATCTCAAGATTATCATCAAATCCTGAAATCTCTTTATACACCTTGTTAAAATGCTGATTGAATATATTAATATACTGTACTCTTTTTTTAGATATCTTATAAACACAATCAGAATACATTGTGTCCCAGATGTCAAGCTGTTTAATTATGTCTCTTTTAAATTCAAGATCTTTTAATAATTTATTGCGGTTTTTTAATATTTGTTTGAAGTTACTTAAAAGCTCAAGATACTCCCTGTCAATTTTTGAAAAAAAACGATCATAATATTTTCTTATTGTATCAGGTGATCCATAAATTATGGATATATCATCCGGGAAAAAAGCCACTAACTTAATTATACCATAAAATTCTGTTAATTTCTTTATTTCTTTGCTATCTATTTTAACTTTTTTAATACTATGATGATCTTCAATTCCTACACCTGCTTCAATTGTCAAATTATGTGAGTTTTTCACATCAACACAGATAAAGTATTCATGGTTACCCCATGTAACAATATCACTATCTAAACAATTTTTAAACGATTTGACGTACGACAGTATATAAACAGCTTCTAATATATTTGTTTTACCCGAACCATTTTTCCCGGTGATAATATTTATTCCCGGTGAAAAAAAAATTGTCTCATTTTCATAATTTCGAAAAGATTTTAATAACAATCTGGATATATACATTACCTGTTACATTGAACGTATCTGAATGGGCATTATCACTGAAAGGAACTCTTTATTGTCTTCAGGATGTAATACCAATGGACTCAT
>JAKPOE010000031.1 GCA_029548025.1 Spirochaetota bacterium | reverse complement strand
TAACAAGTTTTTTGTTAATGGTCAAAGGCGGCATTATTCTAATTACCTTTTCGGCAGTACAGTTGATAATTAAACCTTTTTTTAATGCTTCAACAACAATGGGTTGCCCTGCCATTGAAAGCTCAATTCCAATATGCAAACCAATACCCCGCACATCAATAATAAGGGTAGGATATTTTTTTTTCATAAGCGATAGTTTCTCTACAATAAGTTTGCCCATGGTATTGACATTGTTGAGCAAGGATTCTTTTTTGCAATGTTCCAGAACAGTTTTTGCTGCTGCAGCAGCCAGGTGATTGCCGCCAAAGGTTGTCCCGTGTGTTCCCTTTGGAAAAAATTCCACCAAAATATTTTGAGCGTGAATGGCACCGATAGGGACACCACCTCCAAGACCTTTAGCAAGCGATATGATATCAGGCTGTATGTCATAATGCTGATAGGCAAACATCTTGCCAGTACGGGCAATACCCGTCTGTACCTCATCAATTATTAATAAAATATTGTTCTCTTTACATAATGAGCTGATTTCTTTTATAAAGTAACTATCGGCAACTGTTATGCCACCTTCGCCCTGAACAAGCTCGGTTATCACTGCGCAGATTTTTCCTTTATTGGCTTCCAGTGTCTTTTTAAATTGTGTGACATCATTAAACGGCACATAGATAAAACCAGGAACTATCGGGCCAAACCCTGAACGAATCTTTTCCTGAGCAGTTGCCGACATGGCACCAAACGTTCTGCCGTGGAATGAGTTTGTGAACGATATGATATGATACTTATCATTGGATTGGGATATTCCATATTTTCGTGCTAATTTTATTGCAGCTTCATTAGCTTCGGTGCCGCTGTTTGTAAAAAGGGTTTTGCCCGGGAATGATGTTTCCGAAAGCAATTGAGCGGCTTCTATCTGCTGTTTGTTGAAGAACCAATTTGATGAATGCATAATAGCATCAATCTGTTTATGTAGAGCGCTATTCAATGCCGGGTGATTATATCCCAACGAATTGACTGCAATCCCGGCAAAAAAGTCAATATACCGTTTGCCATCCTGGTCAAAGAGTTCGCTCCCTTTCCCTTTTATAAAACAAGCCGGTAACCGGGTGCCATAATTTTGAAAAAGATATTGATTATCCTGTTCTATCAATGTTTGTAATTTTTTTGATACTGCCATAAAGTATATCCCATAAAAAAAAATAAATCGGTTTGACCCGATTGCTCACTCAATATACTATCATTCTATAATGTCAATATATTTTGGTAATTTTTAGTAAAAAGATAAAATTTTATTAAAATGATTTAAAAATGGGCTTGCATATAAACTTATTTTATAGTATACTATATGATGAAAGGATGTGTAAGTGTTTGATAGTTACTATGGAAGATGAACTATGATATGTGAACGGTGTAAACTAAGAGAAGCAACAGTCCATTTGACTGAGATTATCAGGAATGAAAAAACTGAAGTTCATTTGTGTGATAACTGTGCCCGCGATATGGGTCTAAGCTCACACGGCGGTGGTTTTTCTCTTACGGTTTCTGATATGATGTCCTTTCTGGATGTAAAGGATATGAATGATATGAATGATATGGTTGATAGTAACACCTGTGCCACCTGTGGATGGACACTCATAGATTATAAACGAACAGGGAAGCTGGGTTGTGCAGATTGCTATAGCTCATTTAAGGAAGCTTTAACACCAATCTTATCAGGATATCATGGTTCAACATTTCATATTGGGAAAATGCCACTGAAATATATAGAGCATAGAAAATCAAAGGTAATGCTTGATTCAATGCGTTTGAAAAATGTTGCAACGTTATCGCTTCATGACCTTGAAAATATGCTTGAAGTTGCAGTAGAAAATGAAAATTATGAAGAAGCAGCAAAATTACGAGATGAGATAATAAAACTGAAAAATCAACAGGGGGCATAATGTTTGAACAGTTGTTGGAACAATCACCCTTCTGGGCAAGAATAGGTCCTCTGGCAGATGTTGCTATGACAACCCGTGTAAGGTTTGCAAGAAATTTGCCATCGTTACCTTTTGCCACTAAAATGCGGGAATCTGATATAACCATACTGGAAACCATAGTGCGACAGGCTGTTATTGCTTCAACGTTATTTCAAAATACTCAATTTGTTAATCTGCGTGATTGCAGTTCTGATGACCGACGTTTTTTATGTGAACGTGATATCATCACTCATGAGATGGAATTAAGTGATTACAGCTCTGTTGTTTTTGATCATCAGCAAAATTTTTCCATTCTTATAAATGAAGAGGACCACATACGTATACAGGTTATAAAACCTGGATTACAGATGCTGGAAGCTTTCAAATTAGCCGATGAAATTGATGATGAATTAAACAAGTACATTTCATATGCTTTCAATGATGATATTGGATTTTTAACCACCTGTCCTTCAAATGTGGGGACAGGATTGCGTGTTTCAGCAATGTTGCATTTGCCCATGTTGACAGCAACAAAAAATATGGGTGAGGTTATTAAGATTGTACGTGAATATCAGGCTCAGATAAAAGGAATTGTCCATGATGCAACAAAAACAGTAGGTAGCATATATATCGTCAGCAATAAAGCAACATTAGGAAAATCTGAGATAGATATTATAGAAGAAGTTGATAAGGTTATCAGTATTATTATTGATCTTGAAAATAATGCCCGTGAAGAATATTATCAGCATCATAAAGATATGCTGGAAGATATGATCTGGAGATCATATGCAATTGTTGCATTTTCAAGGACAATGAATTATGCGGAAGCTATTGAGCATTTATCGCTTATTCGGCTGGGTGTTGTATTATCCGTATTAAAAAATATTGAACTTTCTGCAATTAATGATTTAATGATACATATACAGGTATCACATCTTCAGAAAATAGCAGGAAAAATTTTTGCCACATCTGAAGAAGGTGATTCCTTCAGAGCAGCATATCTTCGAAAGAGATTCGGAGATAAGGAGTAAAAAAAGATGTTTGACTATACCAAGAGGTCACGAAAAGTATTAGAAGTTCTGGCACAGGCAGAAGGGCGGCGGTTAAATTCTGATGCTTTAGGGCCGGAACATATTATGCTTGCCCTGTTAAAGGATGATGACTCCGTCGCTGCACGCATATTGAAAAATATGGGAGTAAATTTTGAAATACTACGCAGAAATATAGAGCAGTCAATTCGGAGGTCAGGTTCTACAATAATACTGGGCAATCTTCCGCTGAGTGCTCGTTTTACCCGGATTATTGAAATAGCAAAAGATGAAGCTCGTAAATTGAAAAACAACTATGTTGGTACAGAACATCTTTTGCTTTCTATTTTCAGGGATGGAACATGCTCTGGCATTGATACGCTTATCCGTGCAGGTATAGATTATAATGTTTTGAAAAGTGAAGTACAGAAGATATTGGGTGTTACTCCTGATGGGAGCACACAGCAAAAAGGTAATGATAAAACAAAAACACCTACCCTGGATGAGTTTGCCATTGAATTAACACGATTGGCTGCTGAAGATAAATTGGACCCTGTAATAGGGCGTGATACTGAAATAGAACGAGTAATCCGCATCTTATCCCGTAAAACAAAAAATAATCCTGTACTGATTGGTGAAGCTGGTGTAGGTAAAACTGCAATTGTGGAAGGATTATCACAGCGTATTATTCATCATGATGTGCCTGAACCTCTTTTTAACAAGAGAGTATTATCATTGGATTTAGCTTCTGTTGTAGCTGGTACTAAATATCGTGGCGAATTTGAAGAACGTTTAAAACGCATCATGAAAGAGATAAAAGGCTCGGACAATGTTATCCTTTTTATTGACGAGCTTCATACCATTATAGGTGCGGGAGCTGCTGAAGGAGCTATCGATGCTGCTAATATTTTAAAACCAGCGCTGGCACGTGGTGAGCTCCAGTGTATTGGAGCAACAACACTCAATGAATATCGTATATACATTGAAAAAGATGCTGCACTTGAACGGCGTTTTCAAACAGTTATGGTAGATGAACCAACGGCTGATGAAGCTGTTGAAATTTTATTTGGATTAAAAGAGCGCTATGAAATTCACCATAAGGTGCGCTATACCGATGAAGCTATCAGGAAAGCTGTTCTGTATGCAAACAGATATATACATGATAGATATTTACCGGATAAGGCAATAGATGTTATTGATGAAGCAGGTTCAAAGGCAAGATTGGAAAACTGTGAAAGGCCTGTTGATATTGAATTATTAGAACAGGAGATTGAAGAGCTTAATGATCGTAAAAATAATCTTGTTAAGGCTCAGGAATATGAACAGGCAGCATCAATCCGTGACACAATCATTGAAAGAAAAGCTCTTCTTTCACAGAAGATAAGCGATTGGCAGCAGCGCATCAATGACTATGCAGTGGTAGTTGATGAAAAACAGATAGCTACCGTTGTTGCACAATGGACAAAAATACCTGTAGAAAAGCTTGAGGAGTCCGAATCCCAGAAATTATTACAGATGGAGCAGGAGCTCCATAAGCGAATTATTGGACAGGATAATGCAATCAATGTCATCAGCAGGGCAATACGACGCTCTCGCACGGGGCTGCGAAGTGCTCAAAGGCCTATTGGTTCATTTATTTTTCTTGGCCCTACTGGTGTTGGGAAAACTGAATTGGCTAAAGCATTAGCCGAGTTTTTATTTGATGATGACGATGCCCTTATCAGGTTTGATATGTCCGAATTTATGGAAAAACATTCTGTATCGCGTTTAATTGGCGCTCCTCCCGGATATGTTGGGTACGAAGAAGGAGGACAATTAACTGAAAAGGTAAAACGCAGGCCATATTCCGTGATACTATTTGATGAAATTGAAAAAGCCCATCCTGATGTATTCAATATATTATTACAGGTACTTGAAGAAGGCGAACTTACCGATAATTTTGGTTCTGTAACAAGCTTTGTGGATACTGTTATTATTATGACCTCTAATGCTGGTAATCGTGAATTCCAAAAGATAGGTAAGATGGGATTTAATGAAATCAATGCCAATCAAATTCAATTCCAGAATGTTGACGAAGAAGTTAAACGATTATTCAGTCCGGAATTTTTAAATAGAATTGATGCAGTTGTCCATTTCCATAAGTTGAATGAGCACCATATACGGCAGATTCTTGATTTATTATTACAGGAGGTCAATGAACATTTAACAGAGCAGGGCATTGAACTGTTAGTATCGCATAAAGTAAAGAACTATCTTGTCAGTAAAGGTTTTAATGACAAATATGGTGCGCGATATCTTAGAAGAGCTGTGCAAAACGAGATTGAAGACAGATTGGCGGTTGAGATATTAAATGGGAAATTTAAAGGATGCCATAAGGTGTATGCTGGCATCAAGAACCAAACAATCTATTTTAAACCTGAGAAAAATGGAACAGTTGGAGATATAAATACTCCTGAAGTTGTTCATTATAAATAAAAATATGTTCTCATTTCATGAAAAAATCACAAAAGAAAACCCATGGACGTTTAAACCATAGATTCAAAGGTTCAGGACATAGAATCAGTTATAGTGATGTTATACATAAAATCAAAAATAGATTTTTTTTACCTAAATTTTTAAAGTCAATAAAAAAGTATGGTATATCCGGATTTTCAGGCGGCAATAAGGTTACCCTTATCAACAATGGCGATTTATTTTTTGATGAATTATTTGCTGCTATTGATAGTGCAACATTAAGTATTAATCTTGAAACATATATTTTTAATAGTGATGATATTGGCTGGAAAGTTGCACGTAAGTTAGCAGCAAAGGCAAAGAAAGGTGTAGATGTTAATATCATCTATGATGCTGTGGGGTGCATTAATACTTCTGGCGAGCTTTTTGAATATTTGAGAAAAAACAAAGTTGAATTAATTGAGTTCCATCCCATTATACCCTGGCGTAAATATTTCAATTTATATCTACGAGATCACCGTAAACTCATGGTTGTAGATGGCAGCACAGCATTTGTAGGTGGGATGAATATAGGGAATGAATATGCCGGAGAAAAATATGGAGGTGAAAATTGGCGGGATACTCACCTGAAAATTGAAGGGCCAGCAGTACGTGATTTAGAGTATTTTTTTCTGGAAAACTGGCATAGACAGGGCGGCGCTCTTGTTGATATAGCCAGGTATTTTCCTGTTATTAATCATAAAGGTGATACTATTGTATTGGTTTTAAGCAGTTATTCTCGTAAAAATGTAAAGCCGATTTACCAGACATATTTAGCAGCAATTGCCAATGCACAAAAATATATCTATATAGCAAATGCGTATTTTGTCCCTGATAGTAAAATTAGCAGGGCATTGATCCATGCAGCAAAGAGAGGTGTAGATGTCAGGATACTATTACCCTCGGTTAGTGATATCCCATTTGTTCAATATGCAAGCAGATACCTTTATAAACGTTTTCTTAAAAATCATATCCGTATTTATGAATATATCCCAACGGTATTACATGCAAAAACCGCTGTTATAGATGATATATGGTCAACAGTAGGTTCAACAAATTTAGATAGACGCAGTTTTAATGCTAATCTTGAGGTTAATGCTATTGTTCTTGATCAGAATTTTGGGAATAAGATGAAGAAACAGTTTTTAAAAGATATTAAACAAAGTAAAGAGATAGTATTTGAGCAATACCAGCGAAGATCGTCTACACAACTTATAAAAGAATGGTTTTGTTACCGTTTCAGATACCTGTTATAATATAATGATTAAACATTTTTATACTATTTTATACTGTGATTAAAAACCTTCCACAATAGGTGCACACTGCAAGGTGCTTTTTAGATTTAATCTTTGCCATTTCAACTGGCGGTATAACCATGTGGCATCCACCGCAGGCATTTTTTTCCAGAATGGCAAAAGGATTTTGACATTTTTTTCTCATACGTTCATAATATGAAAGTGAGCGGTTATCAATAAATTTCCGTAATTCATTAATCTTTCTTGTTAATGCTTCGGATGTATCGCCGGTATCATACAGGCGGTAAAGCTGGTCAAGCCGTATGAGCAGGTCAAGGTCAGTGGAAGGAATGCCAGAAAGATTCTCAATATGTTCATCTTCCTTATTGATTTCGGTTAGCGATTCAAAATAAAGTTTTGCTTCTTTTGTTAGTATTGGATATATTTTTGACGGTGTTCGTGCTTCATCGATTTTACTTCGTTTCTCTGAGCTTGAAAATATTCGCGCCATCATACCAACCAGGTAAAGATACTTGGTGCTGAGTGATGTGGGAAATATGCTGAGCATGACATATTTAACCGGCTGTTTATCAAACGATTCGTATTCAATTGGTTCATTACATATTCCAAATACAGTAAGCAATTTTTTGACTGAATCGGTGCGAACATGCGGGATTGCAAAACCATTACCAACACCGGTATTTTCCAGTGTTTCACGATGTATGACCTGTGTATAATACCTGTCGGCATTATCCAGTTTCCCTAATTCCTGCAACTTGTGAATTAACTCTTTTATTACCAGTTGCTTTTCTGTACTCTTAATGGAAATTAGATGTTCTTTGGGTAATAGTTCTGATAGATCCATTGTTTTAAATAATCTCCTTTATAAATTAATTTTTTTATATGGCATATCCTTTTTTTATTGGGAATTCCATAATATAATTGTATCATAAAAAAATAATATTACTAAAATCAATACATTATTATAAAATATTTTTTGAACACATCCATTTTTTATAATTGTTATTATCTATGAACAGTGCTCAGGTGCGTACATTTGGCAGTAATGACAATTGATGAATTTTTATTATCAATATCGATGCATTGCTGTGTTAATGCACATCAAGCATTGTGAATAGTTTGAACCAATGGATATAATCGGAATGTACCGGTAAATAGCACCATAGTTTTTCCAGGGCTTTTTTTGGCGATAGTTACTGGTAAATGTATATCATCAGTAATGATGAGATGATAGTTTTTGATAACTTCATCATCAGGGTAATAGCTTCTGCTGTCATTGAGGGGGAGATAATATACTGGATGCTGTGTATAGCGCTGTATGATAGTTAGCAAAGAGTGGATATCCTTGTCGTTCATAAAGCTTACACAAAATATACAATCATACCCGGAATAGGTGTTTATCAGGGCTTCTACTGTGGTTTGCATCGCTTCCGGATTGTGTGCACAGTCAAACAGTATCAATGGATCTTCACCAAACAACTGGCTCCTTCCCGGGATGGTTATGGTTGATAGAGCTTTGATTATATCATCAGTGACTATCGCCCAATAATAATTTTTTAAAAGTAAAACTGCAGCTATGGCAACCGCAGCATTGTATGCTTGAAAGCTCCCAGCTAACGGGATGGTGACATTGCTACATTTTTGCAAACCGCCAAACAGCGGATGATTGCACACAACATCACATGTTAACACGGGATGATTTGATGTTATTGAACAGTGAATATTGGTATTAAACAAAATAATGGGTGCATTGTTTAATGCCGCTTCATGCCGCAGTGTTGCAAGCGCTTCTGGATGCTGGTGCGCAATAACAACAGGTGTGTTTTGTTTTATGATACCCGCTTTCTGGTATGCTATTTGTTGCAGAGTATTTCCCAGTATTGCAGTGTGATCATACGCAATGGGTGTTATAACACTCACAAGAGGAGTTACAACATTGGTTGAGTCAAGCCTTCCGCCAAGTCCTGTTTCAATAACTGCAATATCAACTGAGTTTTGAAAGTACAAAAATGCCATGGCGGTAAATGCATCAAAGAATGTAATGTGCAGATTATGCTTTGTACATAGTTGTTCAATGATAGTGCTGAAATGTGCTATTGTTTCATCAGCTATTTCATTACCATTGACAGTGATACGTTCATTATACCGCAGAAGATGCGGCGAGGTATAAAGTCCAACACGGTAACCTGCTGCCTGCAACATGGCAGCAATCATATATGCCGTGGAACCTTTACCATTGGTTCCGGCAATATGTATTGTTTTAATGGCTGTATGCGGATTATGAAGCAGGCTCAGCAATGTAACAATAGCATCGGGTGAATAGTGTACATAGCGCGCTGAATGAACCGATTCATTATTCACAAGCGATTGTAAAAAAGGCGGCAGCATGGTTACTGCAATGCCTGAGTTAGTGCGTTATACATAATTTCAAATGGGGCTGGTTTTCCCGTCCATAGCTCAAACTGCATACATGCCTGATAAAGCAGCATATATTCACCGGTTATGGTTTTACAACCTTTATTACGTGCTTTTTTTATCAACATGGTTTCACGCGGGGAATAAATGATATCAACGATTATGTGATGGGGATGTATACAATGTTCATTAATGGGGCTGGTATCCGCATGCGGTGACATGCCAACGGGAGTAGTGTTGATGATGATGTCAAAAGGCAATGTTGTATCAGGGTGCAAATCATGAAGTAAACAGCTATTGACAGATATACCATGATGCTGTAGATCATGTACCAGATGCATCACATTATTTTCATTCCTTCCACAGATGATAATATGTGCATTGTTGTGTGCTAATGTGTAGGCGATAGCTCTTGCGGAACCGCCGTTGCCAATGATTAAAACATTTTTATGTACATAATCAACAGCATGATGCTCTAACGCTTTGATGAGACCATTGCCATCGGTATTGTACCCTTTTATGTTGCCATTGACATTGATGAGAGTATTAACCGAACCAATTTCCAGTGCCAGATCGTCAACCTCATCGCATAGAGATGCCAGTTCAACCTTAAACGGTATCGTTACACTTGCTCCCTGTATCCCCAATGTTTTCATTGCTTCAATTGCTTTTTGTGCAGACTGTGGTTGGAATGCAACGTAGATTGCATTTATATGAAGATGTTCAAAGGCAACATTGTGCATGACAGGTGACAATGAATGCCTTACTGGATTGCCTATGATACAGTATACCGTTGTATTTGCATCTGGTTTCACGGTTTATCTCGTTCAATAAAGTTGGTTGTAAAATCAGTACGTTCAGCTACTATAAAAAAGCCATCTTTGTCAACCTTAAATCCATTGTGATAACTGGTTACCATAATAGCTTCAAGCGGGTTCATGATGAGCTGATGTTCCCAGTTTCCTTCACGCAATAGCAAGCCACACTGTCCATTGACACAAATAAAAAGTTCAGGGCAACTGTGCTTTTCTAACCTGTCAATTTCATGGGCACTGTTGTATTCCGGATGGTAGATACCAACGCGCCATAGATTTTCATCCTGAGCAACTACATTCCAGCGTGTATCAGCAGTAAGTTTAAAAATTTCATTGTAGTTCATGGAGTACACTCCTCAGAGCATATAAAAATGTTTGTTGCAATAGATAGCTGTCACAAACGATTACAATTTACAATATGAATAAACAACAAACTAAAAGAAGTAATCATAAAAAGTTAAGAAAGCAGAACACATAATCAAAAATCAGTCAAGCTAAAAGGATTGTCAATGGGCAAACACCATGCACCATCACCATGACAGAAAAGCAGGGTAAGACTATAGTTGTATAGATAATAGTAACAACAAGAACTGCAAAATAATGTAATAGGTTTTACAAATTTTTCTTGAAAATTATGGTGTACCTATTACCTATAAACTGTGATTTCACCTATACTATATATAGAACTCATTTATTGTAGTATAACTGTTGATATACCATGACATGGAATATGGATACTGCATCATATATTAATAATGTGCTTACCATAGCTGGTTCTGACTCTGGCGGTGGCGCCGGTATACAGGCGGATGTAAAAACAATAACCGCTCTGGGTAATTATGGTATGACGATTATCACAGCAATCACTGCACAGAATACATTGGGTGTAAGTGATTATATGCCGGTACCTCTTGATATGATTCAAAAACAGTTTGATGCAGTAGCATCTGATATCCCCATACATGCGGCTAAAACTGGTATGCTTGCCAGCTCTGAGATTGTTGCATTGGTAGCATCGAATATAAAGAAATATTCCATACCGTATACTGTTGTTGACCCTGTCATGGTTGCAAAGGGCGGATCAACACTGCTTTCTCACGATGCCATCAGTGCTGTGATTAATCTTCTTTTACCGGTGGCGCATGTTGTTACTCCAAATCTCCATGAGGCTGAGGTTTTAACTGGTTTAACCATACAAACAATAGATGATATGAAAAAGGTTGCAAAGCAAATTCATTCATCTGGTGCGCGATATGTCGTTATAAAAGGCGGCCATCTGAATGATAGTGCCGATGATGTTATTTATGATGGGAACGACTATACCATTTTGCAGGGCACAAAAATAAATACACAAAACACACATGGTACAGGATGTACCTTTTCTGCCGCGATTGCATCATATTTAGCTAATGGATACAACGCCATAGAAGCCATAGCAAAGGCAAAAGCATTTATTACAAAAGCAATACAATTTTCATTGCCATTGGGTAAAGGGCATGGTCCCACCAATCATTTAGTTGATATTGTTAATAATAACTATAAAGAAGAAGTTATACATGAGGTAGAACAAGCATTTTCTGTTATTCAGGCTGCACAGTGCGGCGATATCCTTGTGAGCGGTTCATCCAATATTGGGTATGCCCTTCCGTATCCTATAAATCAAACTGATTTTGCTCTCTTTCCGGGAGGTATCATAACCCATCAGGATTCAGTCTTCAAGATAAAAGACGCAGCATGTAATGTTGAACATCCGCTTGCTGATATGATGCAGAAAATTAAAGGTAACTATCGCACAGCTATAAGTATAAAAAATAGTAATGCCATCAGGGCGATAGCTCATGCTATGGATGTGCCGGTTATACAGGTGACTGCTCCTGATGAACTTATGAACACGGGTTTTGATAAATCGCAGATTATGATTGTTGTTGATGATGATCCGTTGTTATATATTGCTGGACAAAACCCTCTTGATGTAGCACAGATAGTGGTTAGCATAAAAAGGAGATTGCATGAATATACCTCATAAACAGCTATTTGATTTTCTGGATAATGAGTTTCCTCTAATGTATCAGGAGGAATATGATAATTCCGGGCGACAGATAGCTTTTGATGAAAGTAATGTTACCGGAATTCTTATAGCTATGGATATATCCCCACAGATCATTGATGAAGCCATTGAAAAAAAATGTAATTGTATTATAACACACCACCCCATGTTTTTCCGTTCATTAAAAAATATTACCATATCCAGTGTTCATGGTTTCATGACAATACGGCTGATTCAAAATACTATCAGTGTATATGCAGTGCATACCAATTTAGATGCACTATGCTGGGATATTTTAGCAAAAACTGTCAGGCTTAACGATATCAAAATGTTATTTCCTGATAAGCGGTTTAATGGAATTGGTTTTGGTGCCATTGGATGTATGCAGGATGAAATGTTGTTATCGCAATTTATTGAGCAGTTGCAGCATGAACTTAAAACCATGGCAATTATTTATTATGGCAATCTGGATAAAAAGATTAAAACGATAGGTGCTTTTAATGGGTCAGGTTCAAAAAAGATCAATGCTATCATACAATCATATCCCGTTGATTGCATTGTTACCGGTGATGTTGGTTATCATGATGCAGTCTATGCCAATAATCATGATGTGGCGGTTATTGATATTGGACATTATAGTTCCGAAAAACCCCTCCTTCATTTTTTACATTCAAAACTATACAACTACTTGACAAATGCCATGCATTGTAGCGATGTTCGTTTAATAATTTCAGAAAAAGAACAAAATCCTATGCATTGTGGTGTACAAAATGGGAAATGAGATATATGTAATGTTAGAGCTTCAGGCTATATGGAATAAGGTTTTAGATTCTAAAACTGAGATTGCACGTTCACGTCATGCAATTGATTTCTGGCGTGATGAAATGAAGAGCATTGGAGCCAGGATGTCTGATTTGCGTTCAAGAGTTGACCAGCTTAAATTGAAAATCAAAGAAAAGGAAATGGAATTGCATGATGTAGAATCAAGGATTGAATTGCTGGATAGCAGAAAAAATTCTTTAAAATCGCAACGCGAGTTTGAATCAATGCAAACCGAGCTGGATACCCTGGCTAAAAAAAAAGATACTATTGAAGAACAACTTTTACAGTATATGGAAGATGTAGAGCAGATAGAAGGTGAATTAGAGATTTTCCATGTGGAGATGCCGAAACGTTTGCAACAAATTGAAAATGATGTTCAGCAGTTACAAGGTAAATTAGAAGTAATGCAAAAACAAGCTGAAGATAATGCAAAGGAGTTTAATAAAAGGATATCAGAGCTTCCACCGGATTTACGTATGCGTTTTGCAAAGGTTATTGATACAAAAGGGAATGCAATTGTACCACTTGAAGATGGCATTTGTATGGGCTGTCATTTTCAGGTACCTGTGTATGTAAAGGATGAGGTTATAAAATCAAGACCGGCAACCTGTACTAATTGTGGGAGGTTTTTGTATCTAAAAAATTAGCTATAATATTGTAAATGGTATCTTTTTTGTACTTGTTTTTAAGCTATTTTTTATTGCTGTAATTAAAGTTGACGTAATGTAAAAATAATTATATAACATAGCATATATAGAATTATTATAAAAGAGATAATACTTCTGGCATTTATTGTGAACGGCAAAAGTAATAAAAGTCATTTTGGAAAACGGAATAAGCATGACACGTAATCTGAAAGAGAAGCTTCATGGTTTATATGGAAAATGAAAATTACACTATATAGTTTAAGGGAAAAATAATGTTACTGAGTATTGATAGAGTATTGCAGTTATTAGCTGAAGGTAAGAGTATAGAAAAGATTGCAGAGCTTGCTAATGTTGATAGTAGCGATGTATTAGCTATAATTGAAGAAGCACGAAAAATTGTTAATCAATTTGATAAGCAAAAATCAAAAAGCAAGATTATCATAAAAAAGAAAAATAATATTAACACTCAGATCCCAATGGAGATGAAAGAAACGGATGAAGAACTATTTGATGGATTTGAAGTGTTATCAACCATACCTACTGAATCAGTTTTAACAATGTATGTTGATGGCGCATCAAAAGGAAATCCAGGACCGGCTGGAATAGGCATAGTTATATATAATAATGATGACCAGTTTGTTGGGAAAGTATCGTCATATATAGGTAAAAAAACAAATAATCAGGCAGAATACATTGCTTTAATACGGGCAATGCTGATAGCAATTTATTTTAAAACTAAAACTTTAAAAATACGCAGTGATTCTGAGCTTGTGGTGCGGCAGCTTCTGGGGGAATATCAGGTAAATAACTCACAAATAAAAAAGTTATATGATAAAGTAATGGAATTAAAAAAACAGATACCAAACTTTAAGATTGAGCATGTTATGCGCAACTTTAATGAAAGAGCAGATTTTTTGGCAAAGAAGGCTGCAGATAAAAAAATATAAAATAATAATAGAAAGATAAATGTTATATAGTATTTATATATAAGATGGAAAATGTGTATACCAAAACAGCTGAACTATCAAAAAAAACATTATTGCATCTTTTTAATATCACTGATGTAACAGCAGACCTATTATTACTACGAGGTATTGACACTCCCTATAAGGCTTATATTTTTTTTAATCCTGAACTCATTAACTGTTATAGTCCATTTCTTTTCAATAGAATCAATGAAGCCATTGTATTAATTAAAAAGTGCATACAGCAAAAAATAAAGTTTGGGATTTTTTCAGATTCTGATATTGATGGATTGACATCATTAACTATTGTATCACACCTTTTTGATCTACTGGGTGCGGATTATTGTTATCGATATCCAGTTGGAGAAGAGCTGTATGGATTAACCATCCCCATAATTGATGAATTTAGAAAGCGCGATGTACAATGCATCATAACGCTTGACAGCGGAACACGGGATGTTGAAGAAATTGCATATGCGAAAGCTCATGGTATGGATGTTATTGTATGCGATCATCATGAACCTTCGGATGAACTTCCTGATGCTGTAATAATAAATCCAAAATTGCATACTTGCAGTTATCCTTTTAAAGAACTTGCCGGTGTGGGAGTTGCATTTAAGTTATGTATTGCTTTGTTATTAAGCTATACCAGATATTATGAACAGTATGTCATTATTTGTGCAGTTGACAGTAATGCATATCATTATAAAGTAATGCACAGAGGCTGCACTAAAGAATGTGGTGTAGTAGATGATATATCTGATATACAGCATATTATAAATAAATATACCAACACGATACTACTACATTATGATGTAGCGGCAGTCAATGCATTACAGCATGCAAAATTATTCAATTTACAAGATTATTCAGGAGAACTATCGAACAAAAAAAATCTTTTGAAAATTGAACCAGAAAAAGTTTTTCCTTCTGCATTGGATTTTGCTGTTACAGTGGCTCAGAAAATGCAGTTCCAGCAATCAAAAAAGATGATGAAATTTATAAAAGATGTGGTGCCGCTGGTAACCATGGGAACTATCGCAGATATGATGCCGCTGGTGGATGAAAACAGAACACTGGTAACCGCTGGTATTTCATTTTTTAATAAAACGTATCATACTGGTATAAACGTTATTCGCGAGCATATTGCAAAACCCATTAATGCAGATGTTATTGGCTGGGATATATCACCGCTTTTAAATACACCTGGTAGATTTGGAAAAACAGAATTGGCTGCAAAATTTTTTTTGATGGATAAATCTTCCGAAGTAAAAGGTATATTGGATGAAATAATACAACTCAATGCTGAACGGAAAAATATTATACAAACACTGGTTAACAAATTTAGCGAAAGCTATAGTGCTAACGCTAATAAAAAAATCATTATGATACAATCTAATGAGATTCCGGAAGGATTGACCGGTATTATTGCAAACAGAATAGCTGATCAAACCCTGTTGCCTGTTATAGTCATAGCCAATAAAACTGACAGCACTGTTGTTAAAGGGTCGGGAAGGGTAGGTAATCACCTTGATTTTTTTTCAATTGTTTCCCAATTTAAACATATATTTGAAAAATTAGGCGGTCATGAGCAGGCATTTGGATTTTCAATACATAAAAAAAATATAGAGGTGCTTGAAAAGTTATTGCATGATTATTTACAACAGTATGATACCTGTAACAATAATATACACTATGATTATGAGTTGCCTATTGACTATATATCATTTGATTTTTTGGATGAATTAAAACTGTTTGAACCGTATGGTGCAGGACATAAGCCTTTTACTTTTATTTCGCGCAATTGCTCTATTGCAAGCTATTATATTATTAATGCTAAACATATAAAATGCATTGTAGATGGAACAATAAAACTTGAGGCAATGGCATGGAATGGCAAAGATAAATATGAAGCTATTGTAGCACAAAAGAAACCAGTGGATATAATCTACACGGTAAAGACTAATGAATTTAACGGGCTCATATCCCCTTTATTGATAATTATTGATATGCATCTTTCCAATTAAGATTTAAAATAAAATTCGGTCCTTCTATTCTTTTGCCTGCCTTCCTTTGTTTCGTTGGATGCTACTGGTTTTGTTTCTCCGTACCCTCTGGAGCTGATTCGCTCAGGACTTATGCCATGTTTTATAATATATTCTGCAACTGCATCTGCTCGTTTTTCTGATAGCTTCTGGTTATATGTTTTGTCGCCGGTCGAATCAGTATGTCCCTGTACCTCTACTATTAGGCCGGGATTTTTTTTCATCATCTCAACCAGTTTGTCCAGTATAGTTACTGAATCTTTCCTGATGTACCATTTATCAAAATCAAAATGTATATTATCAATAACCACCGATTTACCAGGTTGTATCTGATCCAGCACTACGTTTAGCTGCTTATCGCTTTTATTAACAATGACCTTTTTTGGTACATGGCCATCTGATTCAAAAATAACTTCAACATTGTCTTTATCGGGGACAGTGATATCACCTTTTGCATTAACAGCAGTTGATTGTTTATACTCACCGTCTTCGTCTTTATAGTGAATTGTTGCTTTAGCTTTCAGCGGGCTTAGCTGGTCATTTGTTATTTCAACTGGCAGCGTTCGCATGGGCAATTGCTTTTGTGTTTGCTCAGACGTTTTTTTTGGTTGTGTTTCAGGGGTGATAGTTTTTTGTGATAGTTCTTTTTCTGAATAACGAGGTGCTGGCATAGATTTTTGTTCATTTTTTTTATTATCACTATCAGTTGCAGTTTTTGCACTATCAAATCCTTTGCTTCCCATATATCCTGCACCAATTGCATAGAGATAATTTCCTGCTGGTAAAAATAAGATACCGTCGGCAGCAACCGGCTGGGATACACCGCCCGGGAAAGGTGCAACAAATTCCCACCATAGCTGTGATGTGCTGATATACATTGCCTTTACTTTTGCAACAGGATTTTTATCGGTTACTTCATTAAAGGCAATATAAATAACATCACGTATAGTAACAAAGTAAGGAGAGGATTGTTGCCCAACAAAAATAGTTGAAACAACTTCACCATTTTCAGGATTAATAGCTTTAATACTGTTGTTGTCAAATGAAAATAAAATGGTCCTGTCAGTAAAACTTAATGGTGAAGTGATAGTTCTATTATAACTTTTTTGCCACATTATTTCGCCATTTTTGATATTCAGGCAGTAAATGGTGTCATTTACGGGAACATAAACATTTTTATTGACAACAGGAGGTAAAATTTTAATTGGCACAGAAAACGTACGCTGCCATACCGGTTTTCCCGTTCTTTGCTCAAGACAAAAAACAGTAAAAGCTTTTGTTTCATAATTCATTGATTGAGTAATAATATATTGGTCATAATATACCGGAAAACCACTATAGGTAGCAATATCCTTATTTTCCCATACGATGTGTCCATTTGCAATGTCTCTGGATGCAAATACTTTCCGTGTTCCATAATAGATTGTATCAGCATCAATGATTGGGTCAGCATAAATTCCGTCAACCATGACCTGAGTTGCGATGCCGGTTAATCCTTGCGGTTTTGTTTCATCCACCCTGAGCCCTGTTCTTGCCCAGATGACCTTCCCATTTGTTTTGTCAAAAGCATAGATTGCTATTGGGTCACTCACAAGTACCGTATTGCCGTAAACAAGCGGGTATTTAATTTTACCAGCAGATTTAGAATATGCTTTAAATTGTGCGGATATGGCATGCACATCATTTAACCATAGAATGGTGCCAGCTTCTTCATCTATACAGTATAAAAAAGCATTTTTATCTACAAAATATATTCTGCCATCGCTTACCACCGGATTAAAAACCTTGTCTTTAGCTAAAAAAAGCCATTTAATCTGGTTGCCGGGAACAATTATCTCATCATTGTTTCCAGTAAAAAAAAGATTCCCCTTATATATTGGCCAGTCACCTGCAAAGGCTATGGTGGCGATAGTTACTATAAAACATGTATAGATGATAATTCGATTCATAGAGCGTATTTTCCTCCAGAGATTAAAGTAATAAAATCATCATCAGCCCATAATGCAGTTACTGCAACAACTATCGCTTTAGCAAAAAGAAGGGGAGCGCAACATTATGAGCATTGACCTTTAAAACAACAGTGCTTGCATTGTTCTACAAGCTTGCTGTATATTTTTAGTTTTTTTACATGCTATATACCGTATGAGTTATAGCTATGCTGGAATATTATTCCGAAAATTTCAAGAAATTTTTGAAATCACCGGTATAGAATATAAATATTCTATTTTATTCTTTACAAATTGTGCCTAACAATACTGTTATACAACCATCGTAACAATGTTTTCAAATTAATATTAATACTACTATTTAGTATATCAGGGTATGGCTACATCAACACAACATGATAAAAGCTTTTTCAACACACTTATGGTGGCAACCGGTATTTTCCTTAGCAGGATAGCAGGACTTATTCGTGATAGAGTTTTTGCACATTTTTTAGGTAACTCGGATGCTGCTGATGCATTCAGAGCAGCCTTCCGGATTCCTAATTTTTTGCAAAATCTTTTTGGTGAGGGTGTTCTTTCTGCTTCGTTTATACCAGTATATGCAAAGTTGATTGCACAAAACAAACATGACGAAGCAGCAAAGGTAGCACATGCAATTGCAGGCATTCTTTCGTTATTAATTTCCACCCTTGTACTGGTTGGTATTATTATCACTCCTTTGCTTATCACCGTCATTGCACCAGGCTTTGAAGGGCAAAAGCGTGAGCTTACCATTACTCTGGTACGGATTCTTTTTCCGGGAGCGGGGGTTCTTGTTTTTTCAGCGTGGTGTCTGGGAATTTTAAATAGTCATGGAAAATTTTTTTTATCGTACAGTGCCCCGGTATTATGGAATGTTGTTATCATCATTACCTTAATTTTGTTTGGCGATAGCTCCTCACAGGATGAGCTTGCAAAATATGCTGCTGCAGGCTCGGTCATTGGCAGTTTACTGCAGTTGTTGATGCAACTGCCGGTTGTGATAGGGATACTCCATCATATAAAACTATCGTTTACAGTTAAGACTAAAGAAGTAAAAACTATATTAAAAAATTTTGTACCGGTATTTATAAGCAGAGGAGTTGTTCAGATAAGCGCTTACATTGATGCATTGCTTGCAAGCCTTTTGCCAACTGGTGCTCTTGCAGGGTTGTCGTATGCGCAGACGCTGTATATGCTCCCAATCAGTTTATTTGGTATGTCAGTATCGGCAGCAGAGCTCCCTGCCATGTCAAAGGTAAGCGGCAATACCCGCGATGTAGCAAAAGGATTACAGAAGCGAATTAACAACTCAATCAAACGCATTGCATTTTATATAGTTCCGTCAACTGCTGGATTTTTTATACTGGGTGATTGCATAGTAGCTGCTATATATCAAACCGGTAAATTTACAACACGCGATACCTTTTTTGTATGGATGGTATTGGCAGGTTCAACCGTTGGTTTATTTGCAACAACACAGAGCAGGTTGTTCTCATCTGCATTTTATGCCATGCATGATACAAAAACACCATTAAAATGTGCACTTATTCGTGTTGCGCTATCAAGTACATTGGGTTATTGTGCCTCGCAATATGCTCCATATCTATTGCATATCGATAAGCTCTATGGTACGGTAGGCATTACGGTTGCTTCAGGGTTATCCGGGTGGGTTGAATACAGGATGCTGCGGTACACCTTATCGAAAGTTGTTGGGAAAGTCGCACTTGGGAAACGATATATAGTGTCGCTATGGGTAAGTGCTCTCATCGCAGCGGGAGTTGCCTATCTCATCAAAAGTGTGCTTCACTATCATCCAATAACTATCGCCTTCATTGTATTGTCGTTGTATGGTATGATATATTTTGCGTTGTCATTGCTCTTTAAAATAGATGAGATGAAAAATCTATTATCAATGATTGGAATTAAAAAATAGAATATCTTATTTCTCAAACTGATTTTTTATCCATTCAATCATTCGGTTCATCTGTTCTATGCCACCTGGAATGTGCCCTTCTTCGGGATATACCTCAATTGTTTTGTCACATTGCAAATGATTAAAAAGAGCAAAAACACACTCAGCAGGTGAAAGCGTATCTTTAAAACCCACTGTTGCTAATACTGGACATGAAATTTTATTGGTAAATTGTAAAGCATCAAAGTAGGCTAACGTTTTTTTTATAACAGATTTTTTATTTTTATGTTCCTCAATAAACTCATTGATCTCGTTTGCTATGGTACTTTTTGCAATGTTCTGAGCCATGTCAATATAACAAAACGAGGGTGTATCGAGCACCATTGCAACAACCCTGTTTGAATGTGAAGCCGTAAAAACGGAAACTGCCGCGCCAAGCCCCTTGCCAACAATTGCTATCCTGCTGCAGTCAAGATCATTATGTAATCGTAAGGCATCAATAGTCCTTAAGCCGTCCAGATATAAACCTTTTACATAATAGTCATTTTTTTCTAAAATCCCTTCAACCATAAATCCCGGTGATTTTTTTTCAACCTCTTCGTAGTGAATAATATTTCTATGGCTTCGTAGTTCTACAAAACAGTATGCAAACGGCAGATCAATGGGGAATTGAGCATGTGATGTTACATCATCATAGTCATGAAAAAGGATAACGACATGAGGCTTGTTGATTTTATCAGGAATATGCAATGATGCAAAAAGTTGCACCTTGTTATATCCAATGTAGGTCATGTCGTAGGCAGTAAACTTCCCGGTGGATTTTCTTTTATTGTGGATAAATTGAACATCAATGGGTGTTTTTTTTAATTCATTAATAGCAGTATGCCAGAAGTCATCAAAATCATCCGGCCGTGATATTCTGGGAAGGTGTAAAAAATATTTATCAAAATCGCTTACTAGGGGCATCGTAGTATTGTTTTAATGTATTAGTTTATAAAGCAATATATAATTTGTTTTAAGTAAATAATATATAATTGCTATCAAAACAATAATTATAGTAGTAACTATAAAAAATAGAGCTATGTATTGTACAGCAGTAAATAAAAAATGTTTGATAGTCACATCAAAAGAAATACCAGCTTTTTTTTGTATTATTAATCTATAAATAATACTATATAAAAGCAAAGCTATTAATATGCTATACAATACAATTTCTACAGTCAGGGTAAATGATTTTGGATTAGATGTTGAAAAATAGATTATTGGGAAAATAAGTATGTTTGAGATTAATATTATCAGTATTAAGCTAATGAGTATTGCCACACATAGTGTCATTGATTGCGATAGTACGGTCTTAACATGTAAGCTATTTTGATTCATCTACTTCTTCACCCATTGCTTTCAATGCTTCTCTGGCTGCTTTTTGTACCTTTGGACTTGGATCATAGTTCATTTTATATTTCAAAATGTCAACAGTTCTTTTGTCTTTTAAATCCTTCATAAGCTCAACTGCCTTAAGCCTGACTACTGGATTATCGCTTCGAAGTGCTTCCATGAGTCTTGGTATAGCATTGCTGTCCCCCATTTTAACTAATGATGCCGTACAGTACATGGATAATGAATAATAATCTTTTCTTTTGTTTAATGGATAGCTATCTATCTCGGATAGTATTTCCAGAATGTCGTTAGCTGTATCCTTTGCACCTATCTTAGAAAGCGAGACTGCTGCATATGACCTTATCGTCGGATTTTCATCTTTATCTTTTAATAACTGTAATAAAAAATCTTTAGCGCTTATGTCCTCTATTTCACCAAGAAACAATACTAATAATTGTCGCAAATTATCAGTAGTTTTTGTTTCTTTAATACGTTCAATGGCAAAATCTTTTAATTCAGTTGCCTTTAATTTGCCCAGTGTATTAATAAGGGCTTCTGTAAAGTTTGAATTTTCAGTAAAATTTTGTTCTTTGACAATACTCACCAATTTGGGAATAGCTTCAGTTGCTTTTAATCTTTCAATTGAATATACCGCTTCAATGCGAACTTCTTCGGATTGGTTGTTTAATGAATTGATGATCCATGAAACAGACGATGTGCTTTTAAGTTCACCTGCAATGGTAATTGCGGTTCGTTTTACCTCAGGATTGGTTTCCTGGGGCATAAGCTCATTTAAAAGTTTCATCACATCATCTTTGTTTGATTGTTCCTTTAACGTTAATGCGGACTTGATAGCATCAATCCTGTCACTGTGAATACCATAGCGCATGGTATTTTTTATCCATTCAACCTTTTTCTTTTCAGCTTCGGGATTTTTGTCCTGCTTTATATCAGATTTTTGTTTTGTTGTTGCAGTTTGCTGTGTATTCTTCTTATCTTGCTCTGGAGTATTACTGATTGTTTTGCTTTTACTGGTAACTGTAGATTGTTCGTTTGCCGTAACATCTGGTGTTTTTGTGTTGTCAGGTTTGTCAACAGGAGTAGAGTCCTTAACTGTTTGGGCAAAAAGGGAGATCGTTCCTATTAATGCAATGATAGCAATAATGACAATAGTTTGCCTCATATTGTATAATGTTCCATGGTTAAAATATAATGTGTCATCGTAAACTCGCATTGTTAATCATCATGTGGGTATACGATTGATAAAGCTTTTTCAATATGTTACTGTTTGTCATATAAAAAAAATTAAGATATCTCAATAATAACTATCGGTTATACTATTGCAATTCTTTTTATTTATTATCTTGACTGTTGCATAAAATATTGTATACTGTATACTATTACAATAAATTATTGAGGTTTTAAAAATGAAGATACGATCGCTTATCATTGCATTGCTTGGTGTGGTGCTATTGACACAATTTGTTTTTGCAGATGAAAAGTATGCACTTATTGAACTGAATGGTTCGGTAAATCCAGTTGTAGCGGATTATATAGTTAATTCAATAAAAAAAGCCAATCAGGATAATATGCAATTTGTTGTAATGGTAATGGACACGCCGGGTGGACTCTTAAATGCCATGCGTGATATTATAAAAGCAATATTAGATTCACAGATACCTGTTATTGTTTATACCTATCCTAAAGGAGCACAGGCTGCCTCGGCAGGTGGTTTTATCATGATATCTGCTCACATAGCAGCGATGTCGCCAGGCACTGAAATTGGTGCCATGCATCCAGTCAGTCCGTTTTTAAACTTCAGTCAGGATCAAAAATCTGATGGAATTATGGAAAAAAAGGTTCTTAACGATACTGTTGCCTATGCCAGGAGTTTAGCACAATTACGGAACCGTAATATTGCATGGGTAGAAAAAGCAGTACGGGAAGCAATTTCCAGTACCAATAATGAAGCGTTACGGCTGGGAGTGATAGATATTGTAGCTAATGATATTGATGATCTTTTGAAAAAAATTGATAACAAATCAGTAAAAATAAAAGATAAATTTATAAGGTTGCATACACACAATATACAACAGGTTCAATATACCATGAACTGGAAGGAAAGAGTCCTTAATTACTTTGCCGATCCCCAGATGGTTTTTTTCCTGTTTATTATTGCTGTGGTTGGTATTGGATTTGAATTAAAAAACCCTGGTATGATAGTTCCTGGTGCCATTGGAGCTGTTGCATTCTTTTTATTTTTATTAGCAGTTAAAGTGTTGCCCATAAATTTTGCTGGACTAACACTAATTATATTAGCTATTGTATTATTTATACTGGAATTAAAATTTACAAGTTATGGGTTACTGACATTGGGGGGTATTATCTCGTTTATATTGGGCTCAATGATACTGTTTGATTCACCTTTACCAGGGGGACAGATACCGTTAACATCGGTTTTTACTGTACTCATTGTTTTACTGTTGTTTATCTTTATTGTTGTGCGTGCTGTAATAAAGGTACATACAAAAAAAGCGGTGACCGGAATTGAAGGTATGCTGGGTGAAAAGGGATATGCAACTCTTGATTTTACCGGTAGGGGTGCTGTTCAGATTCATGGCGAATTGTGGAATGCATATTGTGATGTTCCAGTAAAGAAGGGTGATGAAATTATTGTTAAAAGAGTTGACGGGTTGACATTGTATGTAGAGAAAGTATCCGGGGAACAAAGAATTAGATCCCAGTAGTAAGGTTCATCATGATGTATCATAATAGTTTTTTTATATTTACCTATTATTTTTTTAGTACAAACGATTTATAAAAAAGTTTTAGCGATAGTACCTACACAACATTCTACATCAGGAGGTAAGTTATGTTTCAAGCATTACCTACCCTTATATTACTTCTGGTTCTACTGGTAGTTGCCTCAATCAAGATTATCAGGGAATACGAAAGAGCCGTTGTCTTTAGATTGGGGAGGCTGTTAACTCCACCAACAGGGCCTAAAGGTCCGGGGCTTGTTATCATTATACCATTTGTTGATAAAATGCTACGGGTAAGCCTTAGAACAGTTGCAATGGATGTCCCACCGCAGGATGTTATTACGAGGGATAATGTATCAATCAAGGTCAACGCAGTGGTATATTTCAGGGTGATAGATCCTAATAAAGCTATTACCGAGGTGGAAGATTATCTGTATGCCACATCACAACTGGCGCAAACAACATTACGAAGCATTCTGGGTATGGTTGAACTGGATGACCTGTTATCAGATAGGGAACGCATTAATCATGAATTGCAGAAGATTCTTGATCAGCAGACTGATCCATGGGGTATTAAGGTTACAACAGTAGAAATTAAGCATGTTGATCTGCCTCAAGAGATGCAGCGTGCTATGGCAAAACAGGCTGAAGCTGAGCGTGAGCGAAGAGCTAAGATTATCAACGCAGAAGGGGAGTTCCAGGCCGCATCAAAAATGGTAGAAGCAGCCAAGCTTATGGAACCACATCCAATAGCCCTGCAATTACGGTATCTACAGACCTTGCGTGAGGTGGCTACAGAACGTAATTCCACAACGCTGTTCCCAATACCAATTGATTTGGTTGAACCTTTTCTTGCACATAAAAAGAAATTGTAGTAATGGTATAGTTATTGTGAATTGCTCATGACCGGTGTGCTGCCACCCATATGGGATGAGGATGTATAGGTATGTCATTCTGGGCAAAGTGAAGAATCTCGCCGTTTTGTGAACAAATGGATTCTTCAGGACTACGTCCCTCAGAACGACAATGTTAAAAACTTACCTTGCTTTACGTAACAGAGAGGCAGGTGGTTGAAGTAAATAAATCTGTTTTCATGGGAGGTGATTTCTATGCCCAAACAAAAGAAAAGATTTAGGGACAAAGACCATCATGTGGTAGATGCTTATTATGATCTGTGTGAAGAGTATGATGGACGCAATGCTAAATCCATAACTACTAAAGTAAAGAAGCTGATAGAAAAAGATCCTGATTATTTTGATACCTATTTATTTCTTTATGATATTCTTTTAAATGAAGGAAAGATATCGCAAGCTGATACCATACTGAATACGGCTTATGAACGCGCTATACAATTAATAGTTGATGATAAGGGCAACTGGCCTGAAGTACTGGAATGGGGATGGTTAGAAAATCGGCATATCATTAGAACTATTTTGACTAAGGCAATTGACCTATGGGATAAAGGTGAGATAGACAGCGCATTAGATTTGTTAAGGAAACTATTGAGGTCAAATCCTAATGATAACATAGGCGCACGAAATTATATACTGGCAATCAGGATGAATATGACCTTTTCGGAATTTGAACATCGCTTTAATAAAGGTGGATTCTACGATAATAAAATGTTTGATTGGTTTGAAAAAAACTACAAAAAATTCCCCGATGAATTTGATTGGTGGGATGAAATGACTCAATGAAAACAAGCTTGCTGGCGTTTATTCAATAAGCCGTTTAAGGCGTGCAATTTCATTCAGTGCATCAAGTGGTGTAAGGTTTTCAATGTTTATTTCATTTAAAGCCTGTATCAATCGATGATGAGTTGCCTGAAATATCTCAAGCTGATCTTCATTATCAGGCATTTTTGCTAATAATTCAACCCGTGATGATTTCTCTAATTTATCTAAAATTTTGTCAGCTTTTATGGTTACTGTTTTTGGTATACCTGCAAGTTTAGCTACATGAATGCCATACGATTTATCAGCAGCACCCGGTATCAGCTTATGCAAAAACTGCACCTCATTGATGGATTCTTTAACCATGACGGTATAGTTTACAATTCCCTTTTTTTTAATCGTTGTGAGTTCATGATAGTGAGTTGCAAATAGTGTTTTTGCTTTTATATAATTTGCAATATATTCCACAACCGCCCACGCAATCGCCATGCCATCGTACGTGCTTGTTCCACGTCCTATCTCATCCATAATGATCAAACTTTTATCGGTAGCGTTGTTAAGAATAATAGCGGTTTCATTCATCTCTACTAAAAATGTTGATTCACCTCGCGAAATATTATCCGATGCGCCAATGCGGGTAAAAATGCGGTCAGTTATGCAGCAATTTCCGGATTGTGCTGGAATAAACGAACCAATCTGTGCCATAAGCTGAATGATGGCCGCCATGCGGATATAAGTGGATTTACCCGACATGTTGGGTCCTGTTATAATAGCAATAACATTGTCGGTGTTATCCAGAAAAATGTCATTGGGCACAAATGGTTCTTTTATGTAAAACTTTTCTACAACCGGATGCCTTCCATTTATAATAGCAATAATTCCTTCGTCATTTAATGCTGGGCGTGTATAGTTATTGTGATATGCAGCCTGTGCCAATGAACAAAACAAATCTACTATTCCAATGTTATACGCTAAGTCCTGAATATGATTTTTCAGTTCAACAATACGGTTAGTTAAAGAGTTTACTATATCATTTTCAATGTTCAGTATGCTATCAGTTGACTGCAAAACATCTGTTTCAAACTTCTGCAGGGTTTGCGTTGTATATCGTTCGGCGTTGATAAGCGTTTGCTTTCTGAAATAATCATCGGGGACTTTTGATGTTTGCCCCTTGCTTACTTCAATAAAATAGCCAATGACCTTATTATAGCGTACTTTCAGTGTTGAGATATCAAGACGTTTTTTTTCATCTTCCTGGTATTGCAATAGCCACTTCTTTGCGTCAATTTTTAACGCATATAATCTGTCCAGTTCTGCGTTAACCCCTTCTTTAATAACCCTGCCATGCTCGGAAGAAAGGGGAGGATTATCAACGATAGTATTTTTAATGGTGGCCGATAGTTCCTGTACATGGGGGCTTATGCTGCCAAGCATATTAAACAATGCATCAGGGTGTTGCCCGATAATAGTATAGATTGATATTGCTGCCTCGATGGATTGCTGTAAAGCAATGAAATCGCGGTTATAATATTTTTTTAAAGTAAAACGCGATAGCAGACGTTCCATGTCATGAATTGATGAAAGAACATCCTGGATTTCTTTTAAAAGGTGTATGTTGTTTATAAAATATGAAATAATATCATAGCGGCTTTCGATAGCTTTTTTATCAAGTAATGGATAGAGCAGCGCACGTTCTAACGCGCGTTTTCCCATTGCTGTTTGTGTGTAATTAAGCACACCAAAAAGTGAATGCAATCTTGAACCATCCTGACTTTTTAGTATCTCTAAATTATTGATAGTCTGATGGTCAAGCACCATAAAATCACTGCGGCTTAGATTCTTTGGAAATTTAAGGTGGGACAGAGCGCTTTTATGCGTATCCTTTAAATAATGTAAAAGCGAACCAACAGTCAAAATCTCTATGGTGCCAAGGTTTAATCCTTTGATATTAGTTAGTCGATATATGTCGGTTATGATGTTGGTCAGGTATTCAGTATCATAATACCATTCATTGATAGAAGCTAATGTAATATCCTGCTGTTTCAGCAATTCTTTTAAATAGTTCATCTGCTGCTGTGGTGCATACAGCAGCATCTCTTTCGGATAAAAACGGGTTATCTCGGTGCAAATAAATTCATTGCTATAATCAGCGGTTGTTATGAAAAAGTCTCCGGTTGAGACATCCACAAATCCAGCGCACACAGTATTATTGACAATAACTATCGAACCTAAAAAATTATTTTCATCCGAAGTGATGAGGTTGCTTTCAACAACAGTACCTGGCGTAACTACTCGTATAACCTCACGTTTAACAATGGTGCTTGATGAAGGCGGTTCCATTTGTTCGCAAATGGCAACCTTATATCCTGCTTTTATAAGACGGGCAATGTAGCTATCCGCAGCATGATATGGCACCCCACACATGGGAATATCGTTCTGCCGCGAAGTGAGCGCAATATCCAGTATCTTTGATGCAATTTTTGCATCATCAAAAAACATTTCATAAAAATCGCCCAATCTAAAAAACAGTATATCATCGTTAAAGTTTTGTTTAATAGCAAGATACTGTCGCATCATTGGTGTAAGTTCTTTGTCATTATCATTGCCCATAGATATAGTTTTTCCCATCCTGATTGACCATTTCAATTATAAAGCCATTAATACCCAGTTCTTCAGCAAGCTGTATTTTTACATTCATGCATTCATCAAAGGTGCTGAAATGTCCAGCATATATTTCAAATGATTGTGTTTTTCGTGCTATGTGTACAGGCATAACAATTTTTAAAATCAATTTCTGAAGTTCCTTCGCTTTTGCAAGGTTATACAATGGTCCAATGTTGATTGCATAGTGAACGGTATGATTGTTGCTATCGGGTATATTTACATCCGGTGCTATATCAATGGATGTGCTATCAGCAATGATTGATTCATCGGGCATAAACTGTACACTAACAGGATTATATCTCTTTATATGTTCAGCATAAAGCGCCGCAGTCACGGCTTCAGGAGCTTTTGGATAATTGTTGATAATATACTGATAGGCTGACCATGCGTGGTTATACATTTTATGCTGTTCATAGTACTGCCCCAATCGCAACACCACTGAAGGGTAAATTGCAGTACTATCATAGCCGTGTAAAATTTCTGTAATGCCCTGTATATATTTTCTGGAATACCCTGTGATGTTCTTTTCCATTTCTGTTTTTAAAAATAATCCGTATCCCAGAGCATTTATTTCATGAGTATGTTCAGCTATTGTTTCACAGTCGGATAATCCATTTTCGTAGTTACTGTAATTAAAATGAGCTATCGCCCTGAACTGATAAAAAACCGGGAGATAGTTGCTGGTGGAACATTCAGCAATTGCACGGTTGCTTGTTGAAAGCAAATTTATCCAATCGCTCTTAACATAGTAGAGCTGACACAATGAAAAGAAAGCCTCATCGCGTTTGTTATAGTAACGATAGAGCTGAATAATTTTTTGGTAGTCGGCTACACTGGCATTAACAGATTTTTTTGATGCAGCCACCAGCATACGTATATCAGGTATATACTTGCTTTCAGGGTAATGGGTAAAAAATTTTTTTACAAGCTCATCAGCGTATGCGGCGTTGCTTGAAAACGCTTTTTGTATGGCTTCATAATCAGATTGTTCTGAAGCAGCAACAGTTACTGTGCACAACAATACAATGATAATGTTACGCAGTACGCTCGCCATACAGCGTTGAACCCTTTAATGATACGATAGTTACTGTATATTTTTTCCCGATGTCATCCATGGTGCCCTTGATGATAATAGGGTGGTTGCAGATAGTTTTTCCCATTACCTCACTGTCCGATTTTTTGCTGATTCGCTCAACAATCATATCGGTTGTTGAGTTAATATGATTGTGTAGCCTTTTTAGCGAAACCTCGCGTACTGTTGTAATGAGAATGTCAAGACGCCTCTGCTTTTCATTGTCAGGGATAGTATCGGGCTGTAAATATGCTCTGGTGCCTTCACGGGGAGAATATTTATAGGTAAAGGCTTCATCAAATTGCATTGTTTTCACGGCATTCAGTGTCATTTCAAAATCTTTATCGGTTTCACCGGGGAATCCCACAATCAAATCAGTTGAAATAGAACAGTACGGTACAATAGTATGAATGGCATCAATAGTTGTAAAGTACTGTTTCATAGTGTACTGCCGGTTCATTGCCTGCAATATTGCATCCGAACCACTTTGCAATGGAAGATGAATACTTCGTGCAATAACAGGGTTGTTGTTCATCACATGCAAAATGTTGTCATTAAAATCTTTAGGATGTGAGGTGATGAAATTAAGCTTGTATAGTCCACGGAGTGAAGCTACTTTATCAAGAAGTTTGTAAAATGGAATATCGCCCGAGTCCTGCCCATATTGATTGACATTCTGTCCTAAAAGGGTAATCTCCCTGATGCCATTGTCAATTAATACCGTACAGTAATCAATAATCTGTTGTGATGGGAATGAAATAAGCTTACCCCGCACATAGGGAACAATACAATACGCACAATAATTTTCACATCCATGTGAGATAGTAACCCATTTATGCCATGGCAGCTCATCACTATGATGTGCCAGTTCATTATCAAGGCGTGATGCAAAATCATCTGCATTTTGTGAAATATACTTATTTATAGCACTGTTGTAAAGATAGCGGGAGATGATGTTCCCCATATCTGGTGATTGATAAGGTCCCACCACCAGGTTTACACCAAACTCTGTTATAAGTTCATGAGCGATACGTTGTGCCATGCAACCCGCTACTGCAATAATGGCATCTTTATATTTGCTGCGTGTTTCGGTTATATGAGCTATCGCCCTGTCTTCTGCATGCTTGCGTACCGAACAGGTATTGAAGATAAATATATCACTATGGTAACTGTCACTTTTATGAAAGCCTGATTTTAAAAGCGATAGTTCCATAAGTTCAGAATCACTTTTGTTCATCTGGCAACCAAATGTTATGATGGTAAAGGTTTTGTGGGTTTTCATTGTTGTATACTAAAACCTTACTTTTTTGTTATTGTTTTGTTGTCATAGAGTTGTTGTATCTCATTTTCATTATAGCCTATAGCGTGTAAAATTTCATCATTATTGTAGCCTAACGAAACGCCGGCATACTGTGCAATATATGTGTCTGAAGAAAATTTAATGGGATTTGCTATCTGTTTAAGTTTTTTTCCATTCATGGTTGTAACATTGACAATCATATCACGATCATATAGCGGTGGATTGTTAATTGCTTCATCAAGAGTTTGTACGGGTTCAACACATGCATCAAGCGCTGAAAAAACATCAATCCAGTATGAAAGAGGCTTTGACGCAATAATGACTGCAATAT
>JAKPOE010000026.1 GCA_029548025.1 Spirochaetota bacterium | reverse complement strand
GGAATGAACTGTATATTTTGCATGATGGTCCACCGTATGCAAACGGACATATACACCTTGGGCATGCATTAAATAAAATTCTTAAAGATATCATCATTAAACATAAAACAATGACCGGTTTTCAAGCCCCGTATGTCCCCGGCTGGGACTGTCATGGTCTTCCTATTGAGTTACAGATTTCAAAAGAATTAGGCGACAAAGTAAAAACATTGCCAAAACAGCAGATACGAAAACTTTGCCGGGAATATGCACAAAAATTTATTGATATCCAGCGTGATGAATTTAAACGATTGGGCGTGTTTGGTGACTACCATAATCCTTATTTAACCATGTCATCAGATTATGAGGCAACTATTGTTGAGATATTTGCATCGCTCTTTGAGCTTGGATTTATCACCAAAGGTAAAAAGCCTATCTACTGGTGCCCTACCTGCGTTACCGCTTTAGCTGAAGCCGAGGTAGAATATCACCAGCACAGCTCACCTTCAATCTTTGTTAAGTTTAAGGTTGATCCATCATCAGTTTCGTTTAAGGGAGTTGATTCAAATAATCTTTACGTTGTAGTATGGACAACCACACCATGGACACTGCCCGCTAATTTAGCAGTGTGTTTCCATCCTGATTTTGATTATTCAGCCTATAAGAGCAATGATGAATATTTTATTATGGCTGATGGACTTGCCCAGAGTTTTACCAGTATAACAGGTATACAGCTTGGTGAAAAAACACCTCTTACTGGTGAAATGATCCGCCTGTTAAAAGTATATCATCCTTTTATTGACAGGGAATCAAAAGTGATATTGGGCAACTTTGTAACTCTGGAACAGGGTACCGGCATTGTGCATATTGCACCAGGGCATGGGCTTGAGGATTACATTGCAGGGCTTGAATATGGGCTGGATGTATTCTGTCCTGTGGATGATGAGGGTAAATTTACCGATGAATTTGCACCAATGAAGGGTATCAATGTCTTTGATGCTAACCCAAAAATAATTGAACTTTTACAAGAAAAAAATGCTTTAATCTTTACCAATGACATAGAGCATTCCTACCCGCATTGCTGGCGATGCAAACAACCGCTTATATTCAGAGCTACTGCACAGTGGTTTTTGCTCATCGATCATAATGATATGCGCAATATTGCATTACAGGCAATTGAAGATACGCAGTGGATACCTGAATGGGGAAAATTGCGATTTAAAGGCATGGTAGAAACACGTCCTGACTGGTGCTTATCCCGCCAACGTTCGTGGGGGGTTCCCATCCCTTCATTTTACTGTAAACAATGCGGAAAAAACCTGATGAACGCTGATACAATTTTTTATTTTGCTAAGGTAGCCCGTGAACGCACCATTGAGGCATGGTATACCGATGAGATTCATAGCCTTGTACCGGATGGTTTTACCTGCGAATGTGGTAGCGATAGTTTTGAAAAAGAATATGATATTCTTGATGTATGGTTTGACTCGGGTGTATCACATTTTGCTGTTCTGGATGCCCGGGATGATCTTCGATGGCCTGCTGATCTTTATCTTGAGGGGAGCGATCAGCATCGCGGATGGTTCCAGTCTTCACTGTGGCCTGCACTGGCACTCAGGCAGCGAGCTCCTTATGATACTGTGCTTACTCACGGTTTTATGCTGGATGATCAGGGAAGGGCGATGAGCAAATCATTGGGCAATGTCATCCCGCCTGAGGATATTATTGATAAATTTGGTGCTGATATACTTCGCCTGTGGGTTGCTTCCGAGGACTATCGCAATGATGTTCGTATTGGCTATGACATGATTGGGCAGATAGCCGACTCATACCGCAAAATACGCAATACCTTTAAATTTATGATTGGCAACCTTTCCGATTTTACAGCAACAGATTGCGTTTTATATGAGGAACTATCGAACATTGATACATGGATATTGCATAAAGTATCAGTGCTTTCTGACCAGGTACGACAGCATTATGAACATTACGAATTCCATTTAGTGTATCGAAAGATTGTCAACTTCTGTACTGTTGACCTGTCAGCGCTGTACTTTGATATTTCAAAGGATATCCTGTATGTAGAGGCAAAGGATGCAAAGATTAGAAGAGCCAACCAAACGGTACTATACTACGTTATCCAGATACTGTTACGGCTCATAGCACCAATTCTTGTATTCACGGCTGAGGAGATCTGGCAGTTTATGGGCAACGATGGCTCCGTGCATGTTGATAGCTATTGTGAACCACAGCAGGAATGGTACAATGACGCGGTAGCTAAAACAATGGATATTCTGGTTGACATCAAAAAAGATGTACTCAAGGCTCTGGAGATAGCCCGCAAAGATAAGATGATAGGAAGCTCGTTAGAGGCAGATGTCCATCTGTATATCCCCGGTGCATCAACCAGGGAGCTTGTTGAATCGATTCCCGACAGCAAACGGTTTTTTCAGGTTGCTGATGTTTACCTTGAATCAGAAAAATCAAGCACAATGGCTGACTACGAAAACAGCTCCATAGCAATAACACGATCAACAGGTAAAAAGTGCTCTCGATGCTGGAATTACTCGCATAACATTGGCACTCATCCTGCTCATCCTGAACTATGCCAGCGGTGTACTGATATTGTTTTAAAACTTGACAGGTAACATTATTTTTTATAAGAGTTGCTAATGGCATCAATGTGCCAGCCAGGGTGGTATAAAAATTTTTGGCGATAGTCATCCTGAATTTATTTCAGGGTCTCAGATAATTATTCGGATTCATGGTCAAGCCCGGGATATCATTGAAGGCATAATTTTATTTTGCAGGATTTTCATACAGCCGCAATAGGATAGTACGATAGCTTGACGAGGTGCCAGTCTCATCATTCATGGCAGTAGCGAAGGATTATGCTGTTTTTTGAATAAAAATTTTTTCATTACTTCATTACTTTGCTGTTTTAGAATGACACAGTTTTATTCTATTTTCAGGAGAATAGTGCCAATGACAAAGTCTACTAAAAACACATTGATTGCTGTTTTTGTTTTTGTTATTATATTAGGTCTTGATATTATTACCAAGGCTCTTGTAGTAAAATA
>JAKPOE010000473.1 GCA_029548025.1 Spirochaetota bacterium | reverse complement strand
ATTCCCTATTCCCGTAGTTTGTATTTCCTTATATTTACGAAACCAGTTCCATTCGCCATGAGGACCGCAGCGCATAATAAACCCTCCTTTGATATCCTGGTAAATTCTTTCGTACTGACCACTGATGACAAAACTCCCGTTCTTCAGCATGGCGATATCGCACGGCCACCAAGCTTCACCTGTAATGTTGGCGTCGTCATCATAAATCCCTTTGCTAGCAATAAGTTGCCCGCTGAGCGTAAAAATATCAAGCTCAACAGCATTCCACATTTGACTAAAATGATAAAAAAATTTGATTCTGTCGATGATTGAATCGTAAAAGATAAAAGATTGGGATGTCCCGCTACCATACCTGTATTCATTAAATGTCTCGATGTAATAGTATTGGTTACTGTCGCTTACACATATGTTTGTTGAGTAAAAATAGTCTTGATACCATGTATTATAGTAACTATATTCAACAGCAATAACATATTTCCATGCATTGACCGGGGCAATATTCCATAAAATCATTCCGATTGAGCCAGGGTATTTTGGGTGAATGCGGTGTTGGATCAGAACACCATTCGTGTCCAACATTAAAATATGTATATTATATCCACTACCAAGGTAACCTATTATTATTGTGTCGTGAATTATTGTACCTACTTCATTAAATAGAGATATTTCACCATAATATTTAACCCAAATAGTATCAAGATTAAAATTAAGCTTAGAAACAAATTCAGTTGCATTATTTCCATTTTTATTATATCCGATACAAATAAGTTTATTATCAGATGTTTTATGCATTACAAAAAGATGACTACCAGGCTTTTTAAATTGAATAACACGATCAATAATCGTATCACCTGAAAAATTTACTTTAATAATTCTTGGTGAACTAGAAACAAAGTATCCAGAATCATATTCAATTACATCATGAAAAGACTTCAACATGGTATATTCTCTTGAAAGATAATCAGGTTGGGCATTTGAAGTAAGGGGAAACAAATGCATCAGCAGAAAACCCAAAACGAAATTTAGTATTTTGTTTTTTTTCATGGTGAAAAAGTTATTTCTGATAATTCTATTAATTTACTCAAAACTACCGGTATTTCATCATCTTTTGGGTCAGAACCCTTCCATTTTGCAGCCTTGCCCTCACTAAGTACAACCCTTCAGGCCAAGTACGGATATCTATACGCAAAGGTTGTTCATTAGCCAGGGCAGAAATGAACATTCTTTGCCCGTTCATGGTATAAAATTCAATATCTGATAAAGGGCTTGCACATTTTACCCAGACTTCATCCCTGACGGGGTTGGGGAAAACCTCAAGCTCAGCTATCTGCAAGGATGCCGGCATTTCCTCTTCTCCTACCCAACATACACCCGGCGCCTCACAACCCAAACTGTCTACTACCAACAACCAGGCTTTGGT
>JAKPOE010000465.1 GCA_029548025.1 Spirochaetota bacterium | reverse complement strand
ACCGGCAGGACCGGGCCATTCTGGAATGAGCGCTATAAGGATATCATTGTACAGTTTGCCCATGATGCGTTTCATTATCTGTTGTGGTTATTGTGGTATATAGCGTTCAATCCAGTGCGGAAGCGCCAGTGCGATAGTCCTACAAAATATCGCTACAGCAGCATACAATGCTATGTACAGGAGGGTGCTGATGTTGGTGTACCGATAGACCATCATGAGTACTTTCTGCAGCTGGGGGACAGCTTCAGCGAACGGGTGAGACGGTTTTTACAGTATGAGGAGGCGTACCGCAAGCGCTACTCCATTGCACAGTGGGTATAAAAAAGGGGTCAGAGCCTATTAATTTTTTACGGGTGATAAAAAAATATTGACAGGAATGCTGAGTCATAATATACTACTAAAAAGGTTATAATGGTAGTATAATTAAAAGGATTCATGCTATGCGACTATCAACACGGAGCAGATATGGTGTGCGAATGATGTTTGAATTTGCACTGAACTATGATAAAGGACCTGTGTATTTAAAAGATGTGGCAGCTATTCAGGGTATTTCGTTTAAATATTTAAGTAAGCTGGTTATCCCGTTAAAGTCTGCAAAGCTGCTTAAATCAGTGCGAGGGGTGCACGGTGGATATATGCTGGCGCAACGTCCTGAAGATATCACCATACGCAAAATTGTTCAAATACTTGAGGGCGATGTTTCACTTGTTGAATGTGCTGAAAATCCGGAGGCATGCAGCAGGTATGCTGAATGTGTTGCTCGCAGTATATGGGAAAAGGCGGATAAAGCCATTATGGATGTGCTCAACAGTATTTCGTTGCAGGATATGATGAATGAATATAAAAAGAATTTTTTTAACAGTGTATGAAATCTAATTTAGTACGAGGGTAGTAATGAAGATATATAACTCAGTAACGGAACTCATTGGCAATACACCATTGGTTAAATTGTCAGGGTTAGCTCCGGAAGGGGTTACCATCATGGCAAAGCTTGAATCAGCTAATCCCCTGTCAAGTGTCAAAGACAGAATTGGTTTTGCCATGATTCGCGACGCTGAAGAAAAGGGATTGTTGCATGATAAAACAATTATAGTAGAGCCGACAAGCGGCAATACAGGCATAGCGCTTGCATTTGTTTCTGCGGTAAAAGGATACAAGCTTATGCTGACCATGCCCGATACCATGAGCATGGAGCGTCGCAAATTATTACAGATGCTGGGCGCAGAGATTGTCCTTACTGATGGTGCCATGGGGATGCGTGGCGCCATAGAAAAGGCGCAGGAGATTGTTGAACGCACTACATCTGCTTTTATGCCACAACAATTTAATAATCCTGCAAATCCTGAAATACATAGAAAAACAACTGCCATGGAAATATGGAATGATACTGGCGGCAATGTTGATGTATTTGTTGCAGGTGTTGGTACAGGGGGAACCATTACTGGTGTAGGCGAAGTACTAAAAGCTAAAAAACCATCAGTTACCATTATAGCCGTTGAACCGGAAAAATCCCCGGTGCTTTCCGGAGGCAAACCCGGTCCGCATAAAATTCAGGGTATTGGTGCAGGGTTTATCCCTCAGGTACTCAACCGCTCTATTATTGATGAGATAGTTACTGTTGATGATACTGATGCAGGGAATACTGCCAGCAAATTAGCAAAGGTTGAGGGAATACTGGCTGGTATTTCAGCAGGGGCTGCTATGTGGGCAGCTTGTAAAATAGCCAGCCGTCCTGAAAGCAAAGGCAAGACTATAGTAGTGCTCCTGCCAGATTCCGGTGAGCGATATGTAAGCACATGGCTATTTGATTGATGGAGGCCATTGCAGGAAGAGTTGCCCATGGGCAGCTTACAGCCACATATAATTGATGAAAATGGTCTGGTTTAAGTCATCCTGAAATGTAGAAAATCATCCTGGATTCATTTCAGGATCTCAGTTACAAATTTTGATTTTGGGCCAAGCACGGAATGACAGGGCGTATAGTTCTATTTTTGGAGTAGAAATTTATCTTCAATGATGAAATAATGTATGAGGGGGATATAATGTCAAAAAACTATCGCATAGAAACAATTGCCCTTCATGGGGGTCAGAGCCTTGATGCAACAAGGTCTCGGGCGGTGCCGGTATATCGTACCAGCTCATATGTATTTGATTCAGCAAAACACGGTGCAGATCTTTTTTCACTCAAAGAAAAAGGCTATATCTATACCCGAATGATGAATCCAACTCAGGATGTCCTTGAACAGCGGGTTGCATTGTTAGAAGGCGGTAGTGCGGCATTAGCATTAGCTTCAGGGACATCGGCAATATTTTACAGCATTATCAATATATGTAAAGCAGGTGATGAGTTCATAAGTGCAGGCAACCTGTATGGTGGCACCTATACCATGTTTGATGCAATTCTGCCACAGTTTGGCATTACATGCCGTTTTGTTTCGTATGATGATTATGGTGCCTATGAAAAAGCCGTTAATGAAAAAACACGGGCAATATTTGTTGAATCAATAGGTAATCCAACCTTAGGGGTTCCTGATTTTGAAACGATAGCATCCATTGCGCACAAACATCATCTTCCGGTGATTGTTGATAATACCTTTGCAACCCCGTATCATTTCAAACCCATTGAATATGGCGCTGCCGTTGTTGTTCATTCGCTTACCAAGTGGCTGGGAGGGCATGGCACCGCCATTGGTGGCATTGTGGTTGATGCGGGTAACTTTGATTGGACTGATCCCAGATTTTCTTTGTATAATGAGCCTGATGATGGCTATCATGGATTACAA
>JAKPOE010000461.1 GCA_029548025.1 Spirochaetota bacterium | reverse complement strand
TAGTTTTTAAAAGCGAACGGATTTCATTATAGGTACTGATAGCTTTTTCAAGCTTTTCATTGGTTATTGTTATGCCAAATGCATCTTGCAATTCTTTGACAAACTTTGCCAGCACATCATACATATATTTTTTAGCGCTATCAGTATTTAATTTCACTGCCCATACAACATCAAAATGATGTTTCATACCGGCATTTAAGCGCCAGACATCAGACAGGCGCTGTATGGAATCGCAGGTATGGGGAAATACTGCCCCGTCAACAAATGATAATTTTCCGCTCAGCGCATCTTCAAGTGCACCACGCACCAGTGAACAGCTATACACCTGTAGATATGCATCAGCCTTTGCAATAGCATCAACCATACCGAAAATTCTGAATGGATGAATACCCGCTGCATAGATGATCTCTTCGGGTGTATATGAACACATATATGCGAGCACTGATTTGCCTGTTGCTTTTTTAATAGAAGCAACATACTCATAGGGATTTAGGTTTTCAAAACTTTTTATGATATCCACAAAAAACCTCCTGAGAAAATAGAATTATTCGCAATTTTCGGGCGCATCACAATGCGTATCTGCATACTTTACCTCTGCCGTCATTCCGGACTTGATGCGAAATCCAGATATCCAGCTGAGATCCTATAGATCCTGAATCACAGTTCAGGATGACACTTTTCTCTGCCGTCTTTCCGGGGGCACGTACTGCATTTCAGAATAACTGTTGCCAACTATTGCCATCTTATTGGTGCACTTACACATCATTTAATGGTAACTATCGAACACGTACAATTCGTTATAGCAATTTTTTTATAACAATCTGTAATGCAACTGCACTCCCAAATACAGTATACTGTCCTATAAAAAAATGGTTGACACTGTACGATAATGTCGTACATTGTACGATACATATTTCAATATAAATTTGTATATGTATACTGTCAACATTTTTTTATTATATAGTATGACAAACATGAAAACTAAAAAAGTTAAACTTATCCAGTCAATTGCAAAGGCACATGATATTTTATCATTTTTTGTCCATGATAAAAGAACCATTGGCATCAGTGAATTTGCTAAAAAGCTTTCTTTGCCAAAAACAACCATACACAGTATTGTAAAAACACTTTGTTATTTAGGATATTTAGAAAAAGATGTAACAACCGGCAAGTACATGCTGGGTCCGTATGTATTCCAGCTTGGAATGAAATACGCAACCAATTTAGACATTGTCAGTATAGGCAGAGTGTGGGCTGAACGTCTTTGCTTCCAATATCGGCAACCAGTAAACATTGGCATGTTAGTTGGCGGCAAGGTTGTAGTAGTACTTCGTGTTGAACCAGAAAATAGATTTATGACATACCCTCAAACAGGTTCGGTAATTCCTACTCATACAACCTGCATAGGGAAGCTTTTATGTGCATATACCGATAACTATCGGTTACACGAATTACTGGAAAGCTATGAATTCCAGGCATTAACAAAGAATTCCATAAGCAGCAAGGAAAATTTTATAAATGAACTGAAAATGGTTCGTTCTATGGGCATTAGCTTTGATAATCAAGAATCTATTGCAGGGCTTGCAGGTATTGGTGGGCCAATATTCAACTATACCGGCCAAATTATTGCTGCATTTGCTATAACCGGCGATGCAGATTTTATTGAAAAACATAGGAATGATATAATCACAACAGTAAAAGATACATCACTACAGCTCTCATTACAATTGGGTTATACCCCAGCCCATCATCAATAAAATACTTGACGAAAACAGAAGACAGTAGTATATTATGATTAGCACTCATTAATGGAGAGTGCTAATAAATTCTATAACAGACAAGCTTTGCCCCTTGAAAAAAGGGGCTTTTTCTTAAAATCCTCCGCCATACAAGTTTTGATTATACTTAACTAAGTCAATAGCAAAATTTTTAATAGCCTTTTCTTTATTATCAGCCTGTGCAGCATACAGCGAATCAACAGCAACAATGGCATTTTTAAACAAATCAAGAAAACGTTTTGTATCCGGTAGCAGATTTTCAGCATAATAGTAGTATTGTTTCCACTGTCTTTTTTCCCGGGCGTCTATCGACATATATTCAATCATATACAATGAACGAAGCAATCGCTCATAAACATAGAGTATGGCATCAGGTTGTACTCTATACTGCTGGGCAATATATGCATTAAATGCTGCAACTTTTTTCTTATCCACCGGCTGGCTGCTCCAGAAGGTAACATAAACAACTTCAATAAAATCATCATATCCCAATGAAGCCTGTACCATATCAGTTGCTGATTTTATAAATGCAATCTGCTCATCATTGAAAATGGTATTGATGTCCACAGCATAACTATTGGTAACAACTATCACACACCATACCATGAAAACCAATCTTTTTACCATACTATATTATCACCTTTTTAATTTATGTCTCAACACAATCACTGTACAACAAACGGTATCATAGCATCACTACTTTGTGTCAATCACTATTGGTTATATTCATCAAAGCTCTTGTTAGCTCTTCCTGTTTTCTAAATTCATTGGCTTCTTCTATTGTTTTAAACAAAAATATGCCACGTCTACAGTGCAGAGGATATAGCTTTGAAGACAATAGAAACAATTGTCGCACCTGTTCATAATACTTTGCATCAGGATTAAAATTCCATAATGCTCGTTGTGCTTCATCAAATGTTTTAAATTTATAGATCATTTTTCTTCTTTTTCATTAACTCATGTAAATATAGTGCATCTGCTTTATCAATTGCACGTACAGTATCATTTTTCATTTTATACAATGTCTCAGCCTTTGCAATCCTCACCATATGCCCATCTACTTCTTTACTATCCCATGTAATATCTTCATAACAAAATGCCTCTCCTAATCTGGTAATAATATCAATATAAAATCCATCCGGTGAACCGTACCGTACAACCTGGTATTGTACAAGCATATCACGATTTATCTCTTCAATACTCATATCATGAAAAACAGAAAATAATGCTTTTTTTAAGCGTATAATATTATCATCATGTGGATTTACAAAAATATCAATATCTTGAGTCATTCGTGGCATACCATATAAAATCACTGCATATCCGCCAACCAAAACATAGTCAACATCTTCTCTATTCAAAGCTTCAATGAATGTTATAAATCTTTCAAATAAATCCATATTAATATCTCTAATAAACGGATTATCAATCCATATCGTTTTCACATAGTGGCATATCTTTTATAATATCCCGTTTTACTTTTTTACCCACTATTTTGTCCAGGTATAGTGGCGATAGTCCCACACCAGGTCGTTTCAGTGTTAAATGTTCTTCAGTTATTATTGTTCCCTTCTGAATATTCTGCGCTGCAAATATGCTGCGACGAGCAGAGCGAGCTACACCAGCCTCAGCATCGTGATAATCTATTGCGCCATCACCCATCATGGTATAAGCCATATGTATATCGTCAACATAGCGTTTGAACGCTTCAGGCGATAATGACACATCCTTATCAATGCAGTCATGATCATCGGACAGTTTAAAGTGCTTTTCAAATACCAGTGCACCTAATGCCACTGCCATCATGGATGCACAATTATCATTAGCATGATCTGAAAAACCAACGGGCAAACCAAACTTTTGTTGTAAATGTTGAATGCGCAACAAATTTACTGCATGGGAAGGAACGGGATACAACGATATACAGTGCAATAAAACAATGGTGTTAACACCACCTCCCTGTAAAAGTTTTATGGTGTATTCAATCTCGTATGAATGCGATATTCCCGTAGAGCAAATCACCGGTTTTCCGGTTGCTGCAATGTTTTTAATCAAGGGCACATTGGTAATTTCGGATGAGGCAATTTTATATAAGGGAACCTGTAACAGCTCAAGCATGGCAAATGATGGCAAATCAAAACAGGATGCAAAAAATACTACACCATCCTCTCCGGCAGTCTGCTGTAATTTCACATAATCACTTTGTGTAAGCTCAAATCGTTTAAAAAAGGTAATCATGGAATCATCATGCTGCGGTGGTTGATTGTTGATAAGCGAGCGTGTATAAACCGAGTATAACAGTTCGGCATTGATTATCTGAAATTTGACTAAATCCGCACCGGAATCTGCTGCCCGGTGGATGAGTTCAATTGCTTCAGTGAGGTTGCCATTATGATTGAGCCCAATCTCAGCAATAACAACAGGCTCTTTATGAGCTAATTTTT
>JAKPOE010000457.1 GCA_029548025.1 Spirochaetota bacterium | reverse complement strand
AATCATTGCAATTACTACTATTATCGGTACAGCAACCTTTACAAAACCTTCTTCTTCATGGAATACACCGGTTACTATCATAAAAAATATTATTACTAATACTGACATCAACGAAGCCCTTGACAATGATAGGTTTTTCCATAATGCAGCAATGTTGTGCAACGTATAAGAAGAAAAAGATACTTCATTATGTATAACAAGTCCATCACAGCATTGTTCACTATTACTGTGCTGTTTAAAAATAATATCAACGATATATCCTGCTGCTATAGCAATGATTGCAAGCCCTATATTCATCAGCAATGCAGTTTTTGGAAACATTGCAAACATAACAAAGGCTTCGTCGCCACTGGTGGCAAGCATTGTGGCAACAATAGCACCTAATGATATTGCCCCATGCGCATACATGGCTGTTGCCGCAAAACCACCCAGACAACCAGGGATAATTCCCAGTACAATTGCTATACAGTATTGCTGTAATTTTTTTGATTTTAAATTAGTAATTTTTCCTTGAGTTACAACGTTTATATACTCAACCAGAAGCATTATAACGACAACAAACATAGTAATAAACAATGATTCTTTTATTATATCAATTATCTGATGCATATTGTTCCTCTATTTTCCTCTATATAGTAAATAGCATAGTATAAACATCGTTACAAATTTTGTATATATCAAATTTTAAAAATTTAAATACATTGCTATCAAGAATTATACCTCTATAGAGTTTTTATATAAAATGGATGTTCATGTTGCCGTGGTATTGCGTATACATAAATTCATTGCAACAAACAGTATTGTGCTATGCTATTGCAATTTTAGCAACATTAAAATAACTAGTACAATTTTTTGCTTTAAAATTATTGACAAAACCATTATATAACTATTTAAATTCATGAGCAATTAAGGTAATCATGAATTTTCAATGAATTCATTATATTTTTTATATATACCATATTTTTGTAATATTTCTTTATGCTCGGTACTAATCAGAATAAAGGTAACAACGTGAAACTTCAGAGTTTAAAACATTTTGTTGCATGTCTATTTCTTTTACCAGTACTGATGCTTTCATGCTCGGATGAAGGTATTACCATAAAGTTCATGGTTGTATCAACCGTTAAAGGATTTGATGGTTACTATATTGTTGACGGTGATTCTGTTGGATATTTTAGTG
>JAKPOE010000472.1 GCA_029548025.1 Spirochaetota bacterium | reverse complement strand
TGACATTGAATGCAATAATTCACATCTTTAGAACTATCGCCCACATTTTTTTGAGCATATACCATGAATATGCTGCAAATGAAAAATAAAAACAATAATAACAGTATATAATGTCGTTTCATAAAACAACCTCAAACCATTCTGGCATTAAGCCTCCGCATACTATTATCTATTTCGACAGCATTAATACATTACACAAGCACAATCCCATAGATGTTCATAATAAACAATATCAACGAGATAACAACATTTGCATATACACCTGCAATAATATCATCCACCATTATGCCCAATCCACCCTTCCAGTGTTCAAGCTTCCGAATAGGATATGGTTTCACAATATCAAATAGTCTGAAAAATATAAAACCCAGCAACACTGACATCAGGCTAAATGAATGGAATAACATGGTTACCCAGAAGCCAAGCATCTCATCCAGGACAACAGCCTGAGGATCTTTCATTGCAAAAAATATTTCAGCATCATCGCCCAATTTTATTGATGGATACAGAATAACAGTAACAAGGATAAGATTTGCCATTATTCCGTACTTTCCACACAACTGGTGAATAATGATATAGAACAGCAAGGCAAGGAAAGCACCAACTGTGCCGGAGCCTTTTGGAAAATACCCAGTATATAATCCCGTAAAAAGAAATTCTTTCCAGAACATGAGCAATTTAATCCTTCTTTGCATAGGGTGGCACAAATAATCTCCAGTTAGTTGCAATATATCGCAAGCCGGAAAGCGCTGTTAACAATGTCACTACTGCCATTATACAATATGGACAAACGATGAGCCATTTGTGCTGTAAATTTGAATTTATAATATCATAAACTGTTTCGTACTTTAAAGCACTTAATTGCGTTATTTCAAGTTTATAATTTTTAATGGAGTTGCGAACTATAAACACCATGATAATCAAAATAATTGATATCATCTGAAAGGCTGTTTTTACCTTCCCCAATCGGCTTGTTTTTAGTGTTGTACCTTTTTTGATTGCCAGATATCGCATCAGCGTAATCAAAAGATCACGCGCAATGATAACGATAACCATCCACAGAGGAATGAGAGGATCTAAAAATAAAAAAGCAATCAACGCCGCAATAACAAGGAACTTATCAGCTAACGGATCCAAAAATTTTCCTGTTTCCGTTTCCTGCTTCAGTTTACGGGCAGTCCATCCATCTAACAAATCAGTTAACGAAGCTATAACAAATATAACAAGCGCCCATATTCTGTGCTCTATGGTAGGGGTAAAAATTAAATATAAAAATAGCGGAATCAAAATAATGCGTGATAATGTCAGCAGATTTGGTATATTCAAATGAGCACTCCTATACGGTCATATTCTAATGTATCTGTTACTTTTGCCAGCACGATATCATTGACATTAATACCATCTGCGGTCAAGAAAAAAATACCATCAATATCAGGGGCATCATATTGTGTTCTGCCGATGTAGTTATCTGCATCCACTTTTTCTTCAACCAGCACCTCAACAACCTGCCCTATACTTTTTTCCAATCGTTGCAATGATATTGTTTGCTGCAATTGCATCAATCTGTTGTAGCGTTTATGTTGTGTTGCTTTTTTAACCATGCCACTCATGCCACTGGCTTTTGTGCCTTCTTCAGGTGAATACATAAATACACCAACTCTGTCAAGCTGTGCTTCTGTTATAAAATCAAGCAGGACAGCATAATCATCGTCGTCTTCGCCAGGGAATCCAACCATAAACGTTGAGCGTATAGCTATATCAGGGATTGCTTTGCGCAATTTTTCTACAAGGCGTAAATATCTTTTAGCATTCCCTTTTCTGTTCATGGCACGCAATATCTTTGTACTTGCATGCTGAAAGGGGATATCAATATAATGAACAACCTTTTGCAGTGTTGCCATTGCTTCAATCAATTCACTGGAAATGTGATCAGGATGACAATACATAAGTCGTATCCAGAATGTACCTTCAAGATTATTGAGCCTGCTAATCAGGTCATTGACGAGCACACCATCGTAATTATATATTGCTACATCCTGCGCTACAACAATAAGCTCTTTTACGCCCCGCTGCAACGCTTGTGCAGCATCGTCTACAATTAATTCAGGCGCATACGAACGATGCTTCCCGCGTATTATTGGAATGGCACAGTAACTGCAATTATTGGAGCAACCTTCTGCAATTTTAATATAGGCATAGGGAATATTGTCAACAAGTGGTTTTCGTTTTTGGGCGATAGTTACTGTTAATAGGTCAACAGTACATATTCGGGCAACCTCATTAATCATGGAGCTATCGTATAAACCCCATACCAGATCTATTTCCGGGATTTCATGTATTATTTCATCTTTATAACGTTGCGTAAGACATCCAAATACAATCAGCTTTTTTGTGGCAGCATGAGCAGTGTAATCAATCGCATCCATGATGGTTGCAATGGATTCTTCTTTTGCCTCTTTGATAAATCCGCAGGTATTGATAAAAATAATGTTGGCATCATCCATGCCATGAGCTGGAACAAACCCTGCATTATGCAAATCAGCATTGAGCCGCTCTGCATCAACCTCATTTTTTGGGCATCCTAATGAAATGATATAATATGAAAGTTCCTGCGGCAAAAACACATCACCAATCTTTAACTTCTAATTTATATTTATTAGGATTGGTTGGGTCCTTCCGCCAGGTAATAACCTTATTTGCTACCTGCCCTGGCAAGCCAAATACATAATCAACATTGTTTATTTTAACTTTGACCCCACCAGCATTGCCTATCTTTATCTGAATATATTCTGAAGCTTCCCATCGCTCTTTGTTTCCTGCAGGCATAAAGCCCCTGACCTTTTCATTACCATCAAGATATAATTCAAAATATGTTTTTTGAATAAATTCAGTTTCAAGTACTATCTTCAAATTCTTCTGATCATGGGTTACCACCTCGGTCCCCGGTGTAACCGGTGTTACTACACTTACCGCTTCTTCCTGTTCAACTGCTTGCTGTGCAGCAGTAAGCTGAACCTTAATCTTTGCTCTGTTTTCGGTTAATCCTTTCAATGTTAAAATTATATTCTGTGATGACTCCATAGGACTGCACACAACCGACTTTTCCATCTCCAGTATATACTTCTTTGAATCAGGTAGGAACTCAACTACAACAGAATCGTCTTTTATTTCATTTAATAAAAACAGTATTTCTTTATTTTCAACTAAAAACTGGCACGCTTCATTGTTATACAGCAAAACAATACCGCTATCATTGACAATCTGTAACGGCCATATATTCTTGATGGCAATCTTTTTACCCTGTGTGCGGTAATATTCTTCTTGTATTGCTTTTATAGAATCATCGCTGCCAATATGGACATCAGATGTAATAAGGCTTATAAATAGTGCAATAACAATAAGTACCGCTACCCCAATACCAGCAATATATAAAATATTTTTATACTGCTCGGCATACATGCGTAGCTGAGTAAAAATTGAAAGCCCGGTTGGCCTTGTTAACTCTTCTAATGGAGTGGAACTCTCACCAATTTTATACCCTTTATACGCCTGTATCAGCTCATCAGCATCCAGCCGCAGATATTCAGCATATGAACGTAAAAAACCCAATAGATATGTTTCACTGGGGAATTTATCAAATTCTTCATTTTCAAGAGCTTCCAGATATTTAACAACTATGTTTGTATCTTTTGAAACATCTTTCAATGTTAGCCTTTTTGCTTCGCGAGCATTGCGTAATGTTTCGCCAATTTCTGCCACCATATGCTATTCCTCTACTAACATAGGATTTTTAATTATTCGGGCATTTGAAGGAGGATCAAACTTAAAAAATCCTTTTTTTACATCTATTTTTGTAGTAACATTTTTTATTTCCAGTGTTATATTTTTTCCGCTGGCTGTTTCACCATATGCCTTTGTAATAAAATACTGCTCATTAACCCATAGTTTTAATGTTCTGAATCCGCTCCGTGTTTCTTTTTGTTTTAAAAATAATACATAATATCTATTATTACTTTCCTCACGAGGCTGTTCTTTCCCATCAAACCGGTAATGGTACTTTGAAAAGAGCCTGTTTAAACCAGGTCCGGTACCAACTGAAAAAAGTGTACCCGAGTTTAAATCCTGTTCTGCAACAATGTTCAAT
>JAKPOE010000441.1 GCA_029548025.1 Spirochaetota bacterium | reverse complement strand
TGTAAAACCAGGTTCATTGCGCCCAAAATGTCCGTACGCTGCAGTTATTGTATACTTTGGTTTTAACAGATCAAGCGTTTGTATGATTGATTTTGGTTTTAAATTGAAGACATGTTGTATGCGTTTTTCAATTGTTTCTTCTGGTATGTTGTTTGTACCAAAGGTATCAACCATAACAGAAACAGGATCAGCAACCCCTATGGCATATGCCACCTGAAGTTCACATCGCGATGCAAGCCCTGCTGCAACAATAGTTTTTGCAATGCAGCGTCCCATATAGGCGGCAGAGCGGTCAACCTTTGACGGATCCTTGCCTGAAAATGCTCCGCCACCATGTCTGCCCATTCCACCGTAACTATCGACAATAATCTTCCTGCCGGTTAATCCGGTATCACCATGGGGACCGCCAATCTCAAAACGCCCCGTTGGGTTGACATAAATTTTTGTGTTTTTATCCCAGAGGTTCGAAGGTATAACATTTTTAATAACAAGCTCACGCACCATCTCTTCAAGTGTTGGCAGCGTAACAGCAGCATCATGCTGTGTAGAAACAATGATAGTGCTTATACGTTTTGGTTTGTCATTTTGATATTCAACGGTTACCTGAGATTTGCCGTCAGGGCGTAAAAAATTTATCTCACCTTTTTTTCTGATATCTGCAAGGCGTTTTACCAGCCTGTGTGCATATAAAATAGGCATGGGCATAAGCTCATCGGTTTCAGCTACTGCATAGCCAAACATCATCCCCTGGTCGCCAGCACCCTGCTCTTTGAAAAGCCCCTGTCCTTCGGTAACACCCTGTGAAATATCGGGTGATTGAGGATGTATATATACTTCTACATTGCATGCTTTTGCATCAAAACCAATCTCAGGTGAAGTATATCCAATGCTGGCAATTACCTTACGGGCAACAGCTTCATAATCAACAGTCACAGTCGATGTAATCTCGCCGGAAATGATAACACGGTTTGTGGTTACAAGCGTTTCACACGCAACACGAGAATATGGATCACCCTGTATGTGTGCATCTAAAATTGCATCGGATATCTGGTCGGCAACCTTATCAGGATGTCCTTCTGAAACTGATTCAGAAGTAAATAAATAGTCTTTTCCCATGTATCACAACTCCTTAATACATTTTTATATCACAGTTTTATATCATAGTACATAACAAAAGGCATATTGAGTCAATATGCCTTACCTCAAATAAACTTCTTCATTGACTATGGGTGTTAGTCCTTCCAGTGAATGCATTCTGCAGGACAGCTATCAATAACTTCCTGAATTTTATCCTCAGATGCACCTTTTGAGTTTTTAACGGTGCTCACACCATCACCAGTCATTTCAAAAACCTCTGGAAGCGTATCAACGCAAAGCTCACATCCCGTACATTCGTTTTGATCCACATACACTTCTTTTGCCATAACCTCCTCCATACGGAAATAATATTGTTTACTTCATATTACTATATGTTACTATAATTGCACGCTTAATGTTTCAATTTATTTTGCCTGCGGCTGTACAGGTTGCCCTTGCCGGGGTGCTTCGGTTTTTTGTTCTATCACACCACCTGTTTTCTCCTGCTGTAACAAATCTTTTTCAAGCGAACTTGATTTATAAGACTCAAATATTGATAGTCCCAGTGAACCAAGCATAAAGAGTGCAACCATCACCGTGGTAATTTTGGTTATAATGTCAGCAGTGGACGAACCAAATGCAGTATTGCTGGAACCCCCCAATATTCCCATGCCAGCACTTTTATCAGATTGCAACAATATAATAATGATAAGAAGTATTGACAGTACAACAAAAAGCACCGTCCCTATTGATATTAATATACTCATAATACACCTTTAATATTCAGATTTTTCTACAATGCAATATAGTTTTGGTCTATTTATAATGTAACATTAATTATGTCAAGAAAAGATTGCACTGTAAGGCTTGCACCACCTACCAGTACACCATCAATATTGGGCATCGCATATAAGCCAGCAATATTATCAGGCTTTACCGACCCTCCATAGAGCACCGGGATAGTCATAGCAACACTATCATTATACAGCTTTTTTAAGGTATTTCTGATAAAAGTATGCATCGATTCGGCAATTTCTGGCGTTGCTACCTTTCCGGTGCCAATCGCCCAAACAGGCTCGTAAGCAATCACCGCTTTACGTGCGCCCTGTTCACCAATTTCAGCAAATGCTTTTATTAGCTGGCTTTCAACCGTTGATTCCGATTTCCCCAATTCTCGCTCCTCCAGAAGCTCGCCAACGCACAGCACGGGAATGATATCAAAAGCTATCGCCGAAATAACCTTTTTGTGTATCAGTTCATCGGTTTCACCAAATATATGCCGACGCTCGGAATGTCCAACAAGCACATAGCCAGCCCCCACATCTTTAAGCATACGGGGCGATAGCTCCCCGGTATAGGCTCCTTCCTTTTCATAAAACATATTTTGTAAGCCAACTTTTACCGGAGTACCTTCGCATGCATCAACAACGCAGGTTGCATATACCGACGGAGGGAAAAGCACAACCTCACGATCTATGATATTCATACCGCTGGCAATACCTATGGCAAGCTCAACCGCCTCACGTTTTGTAGTGTACATCTTCCAGTTACCAGCAAATATCTGTTTTCGTACCTGTTGCTTATTCATGGCATCACCTGTTATTTATTATTGTAATAACTATCATAAGTAGTATTATCGTACATTACACCACAATAAAAATTATGCAAGCATTTTATCGCTACCATCAGCATGTCCATGCACTCACACAAATCATAGGGCACTTCAGCATACTGCCTCTTCTATGATTGTTTTTCACTTTGTCAAAGACAGCAGTATTCTATGGTATGTTTTTCAATTGGAATAAAATCCCGTCGGGGTAACATAATACTACATGACAATATCACAATGTGATACCATAACGTTCCATACATCTTGTTGTTTATTGCATACTTATTACGGGAAAAAGGGGTAACCTATTATAAAAAAAGGCTGTCACTGCCGACAGCCTTTTTATAGTAACTATCTATCATAGTTATACTTTATTTCATACAATACTGTATCAGATCAACGACACGGCAGGAATACCCCCACTCATTATCGTACCAGCTTAAAATCTTAACCATGTTGCCGCCAATAACAGCCGTTGAAGGTGCATCCACAATAGATGAATGATTATTGCCCTTGAAATCAATCGATACCAGCTCTTCATCGCATACCTGTAAAATTCCTTTTAGCTTACCATTTGCAGCTTCCCGCAAAGCCTTATTCACATCCTCAGCGGTTGTCTGAGTTTTAACCGTACAT
>JAKPOE010000369.1 GCA_029548025.1 Spirochaetota bacterium | reverse complement strand
TAAAAGAGCGTCCGCTCATATTGTAAATTTTGTACATTGTTTTCTTGAGAGATAAAGAAAATAACAAAATGGAGGATTGATAGTATGGATAGCATTGAAAGTATAACAACAGAAGGAAGAAAAATAGCCAATAAAATCAGGATAATTGTTGCATGTGTTCTGATAGCGATTATAGCAGGAGCCGCTAAAAATAATCCGCTTATAGTCAATATTAGCTATTTTGTTACTATCACCATTTTTTGTGTTATTTCCATGATAAATTTAAGAATGGCAAAAACGGCATTATACTCAAATGTTTTAAAATATGGAACCGCGCTGTTTGAAGTTTCTATCCCTACTATCTTAAAGGTATCGCATTTAGCTACGGCTAAACCACACATGATGATAAATGAAGGAATAGCATTTCAGGGGTATTTTTTGCTTATTCTGCTGTCGTTGTTTCAAAATGACAGGAAGTTAACGATTGCTACAGGTGCATTCGCAATAATTCAATATATGCTGCTGGTTATTATTGCTATATTTGTTGTTCACGTACCGGTTACTTCTGGCAGTTCACAGTGGGCTCATATTGTCATAGATGATGAAGTAGGTAAGATAGTACTACTTATAGGCTTTACTGCAATGGCGGTAGCAGTACTGCGCAATTTGCAATATTTTGCTTCAGCAGCCTTGAGTAATGAAAAAAATGCCAATGAAAAAGCCCAGCGGTTGCAGAAGATCATCGTTGAGGCGCAGAATACCAATATCTCACTCATCAATGTGGTGAAGGATCAAACGGATATTAGCAGCAGTTTATCACTGGTTGCACAGGATGAAGCAGCAATGAGCGAAGAGCTGTCATCAATCTATGAAGAAGAGACGGCTTCAATTGAATTAATCAATAAAAATGCTATAAAGCAAACCGATGAAACTAAAATCATGGAATCACGCATCAATGAATTCCTTGATATTCAAAAGATGGTTATACAAACCGGCGAGCAGATGCTTGACAACATAGCCAGGATTTCCAATTTTTCAAAGAAGACTGAAACAAGTTTATTGGAAATGTCAGGTATTATGGATATCGTTACGCAAAGCGGCAAGGCAATGAGCTCTTTTATTGATGTTATCCATGACATTACTGATCAGATAAACCTGCTTTCGCTTAATGCCAGCATTGAGGCTGCACGTGCAGGTGACTATGGAAGAGGTTTTGCGGTAGTTGCTGATGAAATTGGCAAGTTAGCCTCTGCAACCAGTGATAA
>JAKPOE010000361.1 GCA_029548025.1 Spirochaetota bacterium | reverse complement strand
CATAGGTCCACAATAAAAAAATTTGCACAGTGATAAACGATTATATTCGCCATTTTCAACATAAGCACGAACCATAGAAGCTGTGCCTTCAGGCCTGAGTGTTAAGCTTCTGCCACCTCTATCTTCAAAGGTAAACATCTCCTTTGTCACGATATCTGTTGCATCGCCAATCCCTCTTGCAAACACCTCAGTATACTCCATAATGGGTAATATCACCTCGCGGTAATTATAGAGTCGGAAAACCTCTTTTGCAGTATTGATGATATAGTTAAAGGTGGTGATGCGGTCAGGAAATATATCCTCTACACCTGGTGGTTTTTGAATCATTACGGTTGGTTCTCCTTATCCAGTATAATCTATAATCGTTTGCGCACAATTGCCCATCTGTCAACAGGTTTATCAAACACTACGGTAGCATAGGTGTTTGGTTGTGCCATTTCACATTTTTTGCCATCAACCTCAATGTCAATAACTATCGCCCCGCTATCCCTTATACCATTGTTTGTTATGGGATAGATGATATCCAGATTATCACCTTTATAAATAGGATTGAAAGTTTTAATAGTACTTTTTTGTGCGTCGGATTGAGTGCAATATCCCATGAACAATGCTTTTTTGATATAAGGCACTCCTTCAAATGGTTGATTGGTAAACTCATGGAAGAGGTCATCAGTATACGGTCTGTGGCTTACCAGGTCCAATTCATTTGTCCAGAAATTTTTATAATGGCTGCTGTCAATACCGTTGTTATAGCAATCGATAGCATGGCGATAGATGCGGACGGTATTGGCTACATAATAGAGTGATTTCATCCTGCCTTCAATTTTAAAAGCATCAACACCTGCCTGTATATATTCATTGATCCTTTGAATGAGGCATAGATCCTTTGATGATAGTATCTCAGTTCCATTATACTGTGCAACTTCCAGATGATTGCCTGGACGCTTTTCCTCTACCAGTGAATAGTTCCAGCGGCAGGGATGTGCGCAATTACCCTGGTTTGCGTCGCGTCCTGTTAAGTAGCGGCTGAGAAGGCACCGTCCCGAATAGGCAATGCACAGCGCACCATGGCAAAAGATCTCCAGTTCACAGTTGGTGTGATCACGGATCATTTTTATTTCATCCAGTGTTGTTTCCCTGGCTAAAACAATACGAGATATCCCCTGTTTTTGCCAGAATTGGATAGCTACATGATTGAGAGTGGACATCTGCGTTGAAAGGTGCAGCTTACAGGTACTACCAGCCTCCTGTAAAAGCAAAGCCATTCCGGGGTCAGATACCATGATTGCATCAAATGGGATATGGTTAATAACACGTATGTATTCTTTAACGGGTTGTATGTCCGCTTCATGGAGAAAAGCATTGAGTAAAAATATTGCTTTTACTTGATGGCTGTGTGCGCAGGATACTGCCTTTTCTATATCTTCAACAGAAAAATTTTTAGTAGTTGCACGCAAATTAAATTGCTGACCGCCAAAGTAGACGGCATGTGCACCATAGTGAACAGCAAATTGCAGTTTTTCAAAATTACCAGCAGGTGCCACCACTTCAATGTTTTTGTCTGTCAATAAAGCCATTTTTTATTCCTTTCTGGTAATAATCAACTGCCCTTGAATGCTCTTGTAATGTTTTTGAAAAATAATGTGATCCATCGTTCCGTGCAACAAAAAATAAGTAGGCAACATCTGCCGGGTTGTATGCAGCAAGAATCGATTGTTTACCGGGATTGCAGATTGGTGTTGGAGGAAGCCCTGCAAATTTATAGGTATTGTACGGTGTATCCTCGTTCAGGTCATTGTAGGTAAGCTTCTTACCAAATTTTTTTAAGCCATATTGTACGGTAGAGTCACAATCCAATCGCATCTTTAATCGCAAGCGATTATAAAAGACGGCAGCAATCAATGGTCTTTCGCTGTTGATTTTAGCTTCTCGTTCAACAAGCGATGCAATGACAAGCATATCATGCACCGATACATTTTTCCCATCAACAGAATTTTTTATTTCGGTGATTACCTTTTTTGTTTGATTCACCAGACGGATAATAACATCGCGAGGATCGCTATTCTCCGGTAGCAGGTAGGTGTCCGGGAAAAGATACCCTTCAGCACCGGGAGCCGGTATTCCAACTGATGTCATAAAAGCTGGTGATTGTGCATAATATAAAAAGTTACCTTCTGAACATATATCATTGCTATCAAGCAACCTGGCAATGTCATACATGGTAAAGCCTTCGGGAATGGTTACCTTCTTTGTAATAAATCTTCCCCTTGTTATTTTATGTAATATTGAAAAACTATTCTCACCTTCATATATGCGATAGTTACCAGCAATAACATTTGTTTCGTTGAGTAATCTTCCCATAACAATAAAAAATGAAGCGCTTGTTATGACATTTTTTGATTTAAGATAATATGCAGTCTGATGTAGATTCATCCCGGGACGTATGGTGATGATATCTCCATGCATGCCTGCTGGAGCATGGTTAAGCAACCAGATAATACCAATAACTATCGCCACTATAATTATGAGTGATACAACCAGTGATTTAATTTCTTTCATTTAAACGCTCTTTAACTTTAAATAAATAATGTGTTGACTTAAATTGTAAGGTAGCTATTTAATTACTTTGATTTTCAATACTATTATTTTATCAATAAAAAAACACATGAGCAGAAAAAATATCATAATAGCACTTATACTTTGTTGTTCGTTTATAGTGTATGGACAGGAAGGTATCAAACTTCAACAAAAAAATGCCATATATCACAACAAGAAAGGATGGGAAAGCTTGCAGGCGGGCAATGCCTATTCAGCAATTGTATCGTTTCAAAGTGCACTTTCGCAAAACCCCAAATATAAAGAATCATTATTAGGTTTGGGGTATGCCTATGTGCAAACTCAGGGATACAATGAATCAATAAAGTTGTTTGATAAAGTATTGAAGCTCTATCCGGATAATGAGCAGGCGCTTATGGGAATGGCAAAAGCATATACCGGACTTGGCAGATATAAAGAAGCGATGAAATTATATGATAGATTAAATGAGCTGTCGTACGCAAACAATGAGTCGCGTTACGGTATGGCGTATCTATACTATAAAATGGGGAAAATGCTGTGGGCAAAACGGTTGTGTGACAGAATTTTACAAAATGATCCCTACTATTACGATGCATTGCTATTATATGCTGATATTAAGGCTAAGGATAAACGTGTTGATGATGCAATAGATTTTGTTAAAAAGGCAATAGATGCAAAGGATGATTATCCTGATGCTTTTGTTAAGTTAGCTGAGATGTTATACCTAAAATATGTTTATTCTGGCGATAGTGCCTATTTATTACAAGCTACCGATGAATTACAAAAAGCCCTTGTTATGAACAAAACACATCTACAGGCAAACCGCGATATGGGTTTTTTGTTGTAT
>JAKPOE010000356.1 GCA_029548025.1 Spirochaetota bacterium | reverse complement strand
CAAATGAATGTACCGCTTATGAGCAACCTCGGCAAAGCGCTGCAAAATGTCTTTTAAGTCACTGGTGTTCCATAGTTCATTTATTGAGTGATTATTAATGGTTATGGTATAGTAAGGTGCGCTGCTGGTAAGTGCTATATTCTCCTCGTTTATTGTAATCCCTTCTTTTTCAAAAGCTTTTTGTAACATCTCTTTTATGGTATATGAAAAAATCTTCTGTACATCAACGATATCCTCAGAGGTAGTGATCCGTTCCCTGAATTGCGGCATGAATTCTTTTTCCAGTTTGCTGAATGAAATCTGTATGCTCATAGTGACCTCCACAAATAGATGTTGAAAATGGTTATAGTGCTATGATAGTATTATACAATATTAGCATGAAAAAATCAATAATATAGTGATAAAATAGTATGTGGCAGGTTCACAAACCTCGCCCTTCATCCCTCTCCTTGAATAAGGAGAGGGAAACTGGTTGTGCACCATTTTATTTTTAGAGGGAGTGCTATCATCATGAAGATGCAAGTAACTGCAATAATCATGGTATGCTGTGCAGCCATTTCATGCGCACGAGATATTACAAAGGTAACTATCGCCAAAAAGCCTTTGCCGGATAACTTTACGGTAGTGATGCCGGAAAAGGTTGCTGTCAGTAACGATGCTGTTACCTGTACTATCTATGCAAAAAAATTTGCACAGGGCAATGTGGCGTATTGTGAAATCATACCTGCTAAGGATGTACAATTGGTTTCTGTGAAATTTATTGATAAAGAGATTGTATTATCAAAAAAAACGTGGGGGTACAGAGGATTTTTTGCTATTGATCCTGAGTTAAAACCAGGCGTTTATCATTGCATCATATATGGTGATTCCTTTCATATTGAGATTCCTGTAACTATTAAGCGATCTTTTTTTCCCGTTTCGGTTATCCCAATGGAGTTTGATAAGTATTCCCAGAAGGATTACATAGAGACTCCCGAGGTAAAACAATTTATTGCTGAATGCACAAAGAAAAAGCAAAAAGCATTTGCAACAAGGTTTGATGACTGCATACAAAGCATTCCCTACCATCCACGGAATACCCATACCATCAATTCAGCATTCTGGGCAAAACGACGATATCTGCTGTATGATAGCTCTACTAAAAAAAGGCAGACGGTGACGCGTATCCACCGCGGTATTGATCTGAATGGCAACAGTGGTGACCCGGTGTATGCAATGCTTGACGGCATTGTGGTGCTTGCAGATAAACTTTTTTACGAAGGCAACATGGTCATCGTCAATCATGGCAACGGCATATTCAGCTATTACATGCATATGGAAAAGCTGATGGTTTCATCCGGGGACAGGGTGGTTGCCGGACAGCTTATTGGCGCTGTGGGAAGCACCGGCATGTCAACAGGGCCGCACCTTCATGTTTCGCTTATGGTTCATGGTGTGCAGGCAAACCCGTTAAGCCTTCTTGTTTTGCCAATCAGAGAGTAGGGCATTAATTCTTCTTTACAAAAAAAGCTATGCTATTTTAACTATAAAAATATCGTAGCAGTGTGCTGCAACGGTATGGTATTTTAACTATTAACAACAATGCTTATGTGCTATAGTTTTTGTGCGATAGTTATTGTTTATGGACTGGTATAATGTTATGACAAAACCGGCGGAACTATTCATAAAGTCAAAAAATCTGGATGAGTTCAGAGGCGATATTATTGCCTGTGACGGAAATTTTGATTTTGACATTGAAGATATGATTGCACTGGGGAATGCCTACTTTGAACGTTTTCCGGACTGTTTTTCAAACCGGAACTGTCAGGATGTCCAGTTAGGATATCAACTGGTCAGGATATGTCTGGTTGAGAAGCTTCTTTCAGGGTTTCCTGCGACTGTAAAAGATGCGTTCAGGAAGATATTTTTTAGCGCTTCTGCTGTTGCTGACACCATGAAAAATTTACAGGCAACATCAGAATATCAGGAGCTATCGAACATTGTTGCTACAATCAATACCAGGCTGGAGGAATATAACAGGATAATTGACCTCTTGCCCAAAGGGATGATTAAAGAACGGTTTGTTGGCGGAATAACAAATTTGTTTAACATTGCATATTTAATAAAAATGAATTTTCAGCAAAAAGCCCATGAATAAGGAATTTTTGCACAGCATAAGCCATGAATTACGCTCCCCGTTAAACTCCATATTAACGCTGTCAAAGGTTTTGCTTATGCAGGCTGATGGCAGACTTACCCCGGAAGAAAAGGAATATTTAGCAATTATTGAACGCAATGGTAGCCGCCTCCTTGCACTGGTAAATGACCTTATAGAAGTATTTGAGATAGATAGCGGCATTGAGTTGCATATAACTGATGTTATGGTTTCAACAATATTGAGCGATATTTTGGAACGGTATGAAGGTATACTGGAGAAAAAAGGACTTTTGCTGCATACGCATCTGGATGATGTTATACTACAGAGTGATGAGACCAGGGTGTATCAGGTGTTTGAGCACCTTATTGATAATGCGGTGAAGTTTACCGAGGAAGGCTGTATAACAGTGTCAGCGCATGCACATGACGGGATGTGCACAGTAAGCATAGCCGACACCGGAATAGGTATTCGCAGTGAATTTCTGGATACATTGTTTACAGGTTTTACCAAAGCATCAGGCTCGCTGTCATCAAAATATCCAGGGACGGGGCTGGGGCTTACCATAGTATTGAAATTATTATCCATCCTTGGCGGAACCATCCATGTTGAAAGTCAGCTTGGGAAAGGTTCGTGCTTTACGGTGCAGTTGCCATTACAGGTGGAAGCAAAACCGCAGGCAGATCGCAAAAAAATTTTGGTGATAGATGATGATTCGGACAGCGTTGTGGTGGTGAAAGCTCTGTTGTCAAAACTATACGATATTACCGAAACCCAGTCGGGAACCAGAGGTATAGCGCTTGCCCATGAAGTAAAGCCAGATTGTATATTGCTTGATCTATCGCTTCCGGATTTACATGGATTAGAGGTGGTGAAGGAGCTGAAAAGCGATGACCATACAAAACATATACCCGTTATCATCGTTACCGCATCGTCGCTTAAAAACGAGCGTGCAGTCATTATGGCTTCAGGATGTGATGATTTTATACAGAAGCCGTTTCCAATAGAAGAATTTGTTTTAAAAGTTCAGCATTGGGTTAGCCAATCATGAGTACAATCCTGGTTATTGATGATAAAAAGGATAATCTGGTAAGCATTACTGCTTTGTTAAAAAATCTTATTGCTGATTGCATGGTTATTACTGCTGAGGATGGCAAAGAGGGAATTGAAAAGGCAAAGCAATCAAATCCTGATGTTATTATTCTTGATATCAAGATGCCGGGGATGGATGGCTTTGATGTATGCCGCATTTTGAAAGATGATCCCATGACACGAAATATTCCGGTTATTTTTCTTACCGCCATACATACTGATACACACAGTAAGGTTAAGGGGCTTAAATTAGGAGCTGATGCATTTTTAACCAAGCCAATAGATCAGGCCGAGCTGATAGCGCAGATAAATGCCATGATGCGTATAAAATCTGCTGAGGATATGCTCAGGAAAGAAAAGGATCTGCTGGAAGATATGGTGCTGCAAAGGACCGGTGAGCTTTTAGCATCGCAGATGCGTTATAAGTCATTGTTTAACAGCATATCGGATATGGTTATTATCCACAAAAGTGATGGGAACATTCTTGAAGTTAATACTACAACATGCAACCGTTTGGGGTTTTCACATGAATCGCTTGCCATGATGACGTTGCAGCAGCTTACCTCTGAGGGCGATAGTAACCGGATACATACATTTTTGCAGTCGATCTCTGAAAATACCGATTGGTATGAAACAGCTTTTGTTGATAGCCATGGCAACACCATCCCCGTTGAGATTGCCAGCACAACAATCTATTATCGTGATGAAAATGCAGTGTTGAGCGTAGCCCGTGATATAACCGAACGAAAACAGATAGAACAGGTGCGCACGCAGCTATCTATTTTGCTGGACAATTCGGATGATGCAATTATTGGAACAACTCTTGATGGGACAATTGCAAGCTGGAATAAAGCAGCAGAAAAAATCTTTGGCTATGCGTTTGATGAGGCAGCTGGCTGTCATGTAAGCTTGCTGTCGCCGCCATACCGTCCTGATGAATTTGAACAGCTCATTGAACGGGTTAAACATAATGAAGGGATAGCTCATTATGAGTCTGAAGGGGTAGACAGGCATGGCGCAATCCATAATATGTCAATGACCGTAACCCCGCTTGAGGATGAACGCGGCACCATAATAGGCTGCTCAATCATTGCCCGGGATTTAACTGATGTTAAACGGACAAAGGAAAAATTAAAGCAGGGACTTGACATTATACAAAATCTGGAGGATATAGCACCAGCTTACTTTTTAACATTGAGCGAAGAGGGTACTGTTATTACCTGCAATAAAGCCATGTTGCAGGCTACAGGATACAAAGCCAGCGAGGTTACCGGCAAAAGCTGCTGTACGCTGTTTATCCCTGATTTTGGGCAACGTGCATTTAGAAATCAACTATCGCACATGAAAAAAACAAAAGCCACACACATTTTTGAAACCTCAATAGTAATGAAAGATGCAACCGAGCGCATTGTGCAATGGCATGCCCGCCCCGTCTATGATGCCGATGTATTTAACTATTTTATGCTCATTGGCATTGATATGACCGAAAAGAAGCAGCTGGAAAAAAAGATTTTACAGGCAAACATTGATGAACGCAACCGTATAGCGCGGGATTTGCATGATGGGTTGGGGCAGCATCTTGCAGGCATAATTTTTAAAACAGAGATGCTGCGGCTTAAATTAAAAGATGAATTTTCCAATGAGGTGCCCGAAATTGTAGAAATACAGAGTATGGTGCATCAGGCTATTGAACATACCCGCCTCATTGCTCAGGGGCTGAGCCCGGTTGATTTAAACAACAAAGGATTGCATGTTTCCCTGCAGGAGATTATCGCAGATATTGACAAAAATTTTAAGATGAAAGCCATTCTTGAATGGGATGTGACCAGCAATATTGATGCGTTGGTTGACACGGTACATGTTTACTATATTGTCCGTGAGGCTGTGAACAATGCAGTTAAGCATGGTAATCCCAAACATATTGCCGTATCAGTATGCGAGGATGACAATGATTATTGCATCAGGATTATGGATGATGGGCGGGGCATACCAGATGATGTTGATGTAACAAAAGGCATGGGGATGCATATCATGCAATACAGGGCATGGATTATCAATGCTGCATTGCAGATTCAGAACAATAAAACGGGCGGGACGCTGGTTCAGTGCACAATACATAAAAGTTTAAAGCCTGTTACTGAGAAGCTGAAAAGCACTAAGAAGTTCAGCATAGTTGTGGTTGATGATCATCCTATTGTACGGCAGGGATTGCAGCAGCTTATTGCAAGCCACAAAAATTTAGAGGTCATTGGCGAAGCACGTTCGGCTGATGAGGCAATTGATGTCATTAATAAAAGGGTGCCTGATTGTGTACTGGTAGATATCTCATTAAATGGAACCAGTGGCATAGAATTGGTGAAAGCATTAAAACAACGCTTTCCAAAATTGCCTGCATTGGTGCTTTCCATGTATGATGAAAAGCTTTATGCAGAACGTGCCATTAAAGCAGGTGCACGAGGATATTTAATGAAGAATGAAGCACCTGATAAGATTATCAATGCTATCTATACGGTTTTAAAAGGGGACATTTATTTGTCAGGTGAGGTAAAAGAGCTGATAGTTAATGCATTGTCGGATAGAGGTGTTATTGACAGCTCGGTGGAGGGTCTTACCAACAGGGAGTTTGAGATATTTCAGTTGATAGGACATGGTCTGGGCAACAAGCATATAGCAGAAAAGTTGCATATAAGTGTTAAAACTGTTGAAAATGTTCGTGAAAAGATAAAGATGAAATTGCATCTGGACTCATCTCAGGATTTGTTGCAGTATGCTATTCAGTGGGTTCGTGAGCATGGCGGGGATTAAGATATTGATATACTTTTTGGGCATTGAGGTGACAGCTATACCATAAAAACTTGACATACACAATAATGCAGGTTATAAAGCTTATAGGCATTATAAAAAGATAGGAATGATATCATGATTCAAAGGAGGTTCGCATGGAGTACGTGTTTAAACACAACCCTACCTATACACTCCTTGCATTGAAACTTGCTCCAGATGAAAAGGTCAAAGCTGAGGCAGGTGCAATGGTTTATATGAGCCCGGAAATTTCAATTGAGACAGGTTTTGGCAGTGGATTTCTGTCTGCTGTTGCTCGAAAATTCTTTGGTGGAGAATCGCTCTTTGTAAATATTTTTACAGCATCTCATGGTGGTGGTGAAATTGGCATTGCTCCGCAGTATGTTGGTGATATACAACATAAGAAGATGTTGGGTGAGGCAATCATGCTGCAATCTGGTTCGTACCTGTGTTCATCACCTGAGTTGACTGTTACTCCACAATTTGGTGGTCTTCGTTCTTTGTTTGGAGGAGAAGGGCTATTTTTGCTCAGGGTGTCTGGTAATGGCGATTTATTTTTTTCATCATACGGTTCAATTATCGAAATTCCTGTTAGTGGGAACTATGTGGTGGATACCGGGCATATTGTAGCATTTGAAGATTCTCTTTCTTTTGCGGTTAAGAAGGTTGGTGGTTGGAAATCTACTTTCTTTTCCGGTGAAGGGTTGGTTTGTGAGTTTGCTGGTTCGGGAAAATTGTGGATACAATCGCGTGTGCCCAATAGTTTTATTAACTGGATTACTAAACTGCTCCCGAGGTGAGCCATGAATATTAATATTAAGTATAATCCGTCATACGCACTTGCTGTTGTATCGCTCAATGCTGATGAGCAGATAAAAGCTGAAGACGGTGCTATGGTAAGTAAAAGCGTCAATGTCTCCATAGAAACAAAAAAGGCATCGAGCAGTGGTATTATGAAATCAGCAAAGATTGCTTTTTTTGGTGGTACCTCATTCTGGCTAAACACTTTTACTGCGCAGGGTTCGAGAGGTGAGGTTACCCTTGCTCCTACCTTGCCTGGTGATATCAAGAAACTTGATATTGCCGGAACGGTTTTTGTACAGTCAAGTTCATTTCTTGCAGCCAGTCCCTCTTTAGAGATAAATACAAAGTTTCAGGGATTAAAAGGTTTTTTTAGTGGGGAGTCACTATTCTTTTTGCAAATCAGCGGTGATGGCCCGCTCCTTATTGCAAGCTATGGGGGTATTGAGGAGCTCACTGTAAGTGAAAGTCTTATTGTTGACACAGGGCACATTGTAGCGTTTCAAGATTCACTTACTTATAGAATAGAAAAATTGGGAAATTGGAAATCGTTTTTCCTTGGTGGTGAAGGGCTTGTATGCCATTTTACGGGGAGCGGTAAAATCTGGGTACAATCGCGAAATGTTAGCAGTCTCACTTCATGGTTGCGTGAAAAACTTCCGCCAAAAAGAGAGTAGGAGGTAATAATGAAATACGAAATACTTGGTAAGCCTGATTTTCCATGTGTGAAGATTAATCTTAATGCAGGTGAATCCATAGTAGCTGAATCGGGTGCAATGGTGGCAATGTCTACTAACATGGAGATTAAAACTGAATCTCGTGGTGGAATTATGAAATCGCTTAAGCGCTCTGTTCTTGGCGGTGAATCGTTTTTTATTAACACTTTTACTGCATCTGATAAAGCGGGTGAAATATTATTGACTTCGGCAACTATGGGTGATCTTGAGGTGATAGAGCTTTCGGGAAACGATATTATATTATCAACCCATGCATTTGTATGTTCAAGTCAGAGCGTTTCAATCGATAGTACATGGGGAGGTTTCAGGGCTTTTTTTGGTGGTGAAGGGCTCTTTTTTCTTAAAGCATCAGGCAGTGGTACTCTTTTCTTTTCAAGCTTTGGCGCCATCCATCAGATTCAATTGCAGGGAGAATACATCGTTGATACAGGTCATATCGTTGCTTTTGACCCATCAGTCAGCTTTACAATTGAGAAGGTGGGTGGGCTAAAGTCACTTTTCCTCTCAGGTGAAGGACTGGTATGTAGATTTAGTGGCTCGGGAAGATTATGGATACAGACACGTAATCAAAATTCATTTGCTGCATGGGCCGACCAATTTAGGAGAGTAGAATCGTCTGACAATAGCGATACCATGTGACATATTATGCATTGAAATTATTGTTATTTCATTGATATGATGTTTCCTGATATTTACATGTAAGTAAATGCATGGAAGGTAGATTGAAATTAGTCATAACTTTAACTTTTATATGCTCATCCGGGTAGAAGGAAAGCTGGATATTGTAGTATTGCTGTTTTGATAAGTGTATATGACAACGTGGTAGTAACAAAAAAAAAGAATGAATAAAAAGTAATAAGGGATGAAAAGTACAGTGAAAATAGCAAAAAATGGGCAGATTACCATTCTCCAAGGGATATGTGATATTCTTGCTGCCGACGGTATTGAATTTAACATTACATACAATGGAGTATACGTTCACCCGGTAAAGAGTGTTGCAGGAAATTGAAAACACTGCGCAAAGCATTATGAAGAGCTTGATTCTATACGAGATAAAGTTCGGGAAGATGTTGTAAAAAATTACTAAAATTAAAATAAACATATATATTCCATACGCATAAGCAAATTCCCCTATTAAAAAAAAGACAAAATCCCCTATTTACAATGGTTATTGATTGTGCCATATTGTATCCAGTTAAAAGACTGGAAGTGAATGTTTTGATAATTTTTCAATCTCACAATTGTAGCGAGGATAATCTATGAGTTATTTGCCAGGTGTGTGCACCTTTTGTGGAACAGGATGCGGTCACTACCTCAAAGTAGATGGCGCATCAGTCAATGGGGTTTTCCCATCACGAGTACACCCCGTCAGCAAAGGCAGATTATGTGTACGGGGCTGGAATATTCATGAGCTATTATCCACTCATGACAGGATTACAAAACCGCATGTAAAAGAAGGCGAGGTGTCGTACAGGGATGCTATTACTAAACTTGTTTCAGCATTATCCTCTTATAAGCCGGAAGAGATTGCTTTTTATGTTTCGCCGCGATCATCCAATGAGGATAATTTTGCATTAATGAAGTTAGCCCGTGCAGTATTCAAAACCAACCATATAAGTATTCAGTCTGAATCAGGGCATCGTAACAGCCTTGATGTTTTATTTAAAGGAACTGGTTGTGCTGGGATGCTGGGCTCGCTTGAGGACATTCGCAAGGCAGAGGTTATCATCGTTGCTGGCATGGACATAACAACACAGAACCCTATCGTTGGCAGCGAATTGCACTATGCTGCGCGGAACGGCTCATTGCTGGTAACTATCGACAGCCGAACAACAAAGATTGCCAGGCTATCAAAGAAGTTTATGAATATAAAACCCGGAACGATGCGCCAGGTGTTTGATGCAATAGCATATTACATTGACAGTGAAAAGTGGGGGAAAACAACTATTGCGAAGTATGATGAATACAGGAGATACTTAGAGACTGTCCCATTTAAAACTATTGAAGAGGTTGCCGGCGTTAGTGTAAGTGATATCATGTTTGTTGCTGAAAAGTTAGCAAAAGCAAAAAGCGCCGCTGTTTTTTTTACCTCGGGTATATCCGGATTACAGTATGACACGGTGGCTTCTATCTATAACTGTTTTGCCATTGCCGATAAAATTGGCAGGGAAGGTTGCGGAGTAAATCCGGTTACCGGTATCAATAATCTTCAGGGCAGCTTTGATATGGGGTGCGCTCCTGATTTACTTACCGGTTTCCAGAGCATAGATGATACTGCGGCAAAAAAACGATTTGAGCAACAATGGAATACTAAACTTCCTGAATTGAAAGGAAGGAGCGTTGAAGAATTACTTGCCGACAGCACATCCCCGCTTAAAGCTCTCGTTATTGTTGATCATGATGACGGTATTATAAAATTTGCCGATAGATTAAAATCATTACCCTTTGTTGCCTATATAGGAGCATTTACCAATAAGGTAGCTGATTTTGCTCACGTTGTTTTACCCATTACTACATATATTGAAACCGATGGCACATTTACCAATGCAGAGCGCCGTGTACAGCTTTCGGTAAAAAAATGCAATCCTGCATTTGATGTTTTACCACTGTGGAAGCTGGCAAGTGATATTGCCGCTGCAGCGGGGAAACCTTTCAACTATGCTCATGCTTCAGACATCATGGATGAGATTGCATCGCTTACCCCATGCTATGAAGCCTTAAGCCATAAAGCATTGGCAAAAAAACACGGCATACAATGGCCCTGTACAAAGAAAAACCCTGACGGGACAAAATATTGTGCAACAGACAAACCAGCGTTTGTTCTTCCTCAAAAGCCATACGCCATGGTGCAGGCAAATGAAAGTTACCCGTATCTTCTCATGCTGGGCAAAGCACAACATTACTGGCACCAGAATACTATAATGCATAAGACATTTATTCCGTTACGTGAGTACAATGCAACCCTGCTTTTATACCCCGACGGCTATGTGGCGATAGCTCCTGAGGATGCAAAGAAGCTTGGCGTGCGGGATAGATGGCCGGTGAAGGTGGTTGCCGAAAAGGCAAGTATGAAAGCGATGGTTATGATATCCGATGATGTTGCACCGGGCACAGCCTATGCTCCCTATTTTATAAGGGATTCCATAACATCATTTTTATTAGCATATAGTGACGTTGTGTCACAGGGCGAAGAAGCAACAATCCCAGTACGAATTGAGAAGGTGTGATATGTATCTGATTAAACGTGACGATATTAAGAAAATTGCTCATGCTTTAGAAGAAAAGTATACGTTATATGGTCCATATCTTGATGAAGTGTATGGACAGTGTATCTTTGATACAGTCAACGGGGATACGGTAAATGTTAATGCTCCTATCCCAACCAATCCACCCAAGCAGGTTGTATTCCCGCATTTAGAAAAGATCATGCAGTACAAATACGATAAAAAGGCAAAGAAAGCTGAGATTGCCATGCTCTTTGATGATGCGCCCAAGGCGTTATTTGGATTGCGTTCATGTGATCTAACGGGATTGCAGTGCATTGACAGGTTTTTTCTGGGGCAGGAATTTGTTGATGAGGTATATCGTCATCATCGCAGTCGCATGTTTATTGTTTCCAGTACCTGTGTTGTACCGTTTAAGCAGTGTTTTTGTGTATGTACTGACAGCGGTCCTGCTGCTAATGAAGGGTATGATATAAATCTTACGGATCTGGGCGATAGTTACCTGGCAGAGGTTGGCAGTGAAAAAGGAAAGGCATTTATTGAAGCTTTCCATTTTCCGGCGGCAACTGATGAGCATGCTAAACTGAAGCAGAAGCTTGTGGAGAAGTCCATCACGATGTTTGAGGATATCGCGGTTGAGTCAAAGGCATGGGTATCTCGAGTGATGAACAGGGTAACAACAGGATTTATAAAAGAAGAGGTATGGGAATATATTGGTAAGCAGTGTATAGAATGCGGTGCATGTGCGTATGTTTGCCCAACATGTACGTGTTTTAATATCAATGATACCAGCACAGTTGAAGGGGATACTTACCGGCTGCGCACATGGGATTCATGTTCGTATGAAGGATATTCGCGAATGGCTGGAGGACACAATCCACGGAAACCAATAGAAGACCGCAGAAACAAGCGATTCTTCTGCAAGCTGTCATATTCCCAGTCAAAGAAATATCTGCGTCCGGGGTGTGTTGGTTGTGGACGATGTGCATGGGTATGTCCCGGTGATATTGGGCTGCCTAATGTTGTTACATATATCCGAAGAGAAATTCATGAATAGGTGATAGTTATGAGCGAACAGAAGATTGTAACAGTACCGGAAATTGCCACCATTGAAGAAATTAAAGATGAGATAGTCGACGTGAAAACATTTTATCTCAGGTTTGATAATAAAGAAATTGATGGCAATTTTAAGATTAAGTCGGGACAATTTATCATGTGCACGGTATTTGGCGCCGGCGAGTTTGCTGTTTCTCTACCGCCAAGCCCTGAGAACGACAGATTTCATATAACCGTGCGAAAGATTGGCAAGGTAACCAATGCCCTCCATGATCTGGAGGTTGGAGATAAGGTTGGTGTTCGTGGACCTTTTGGTAATGGGTTCCCCTTTGAAGAAATAAAAGGCAAGAATGTTATCTATGTTGCTGGTGGTATTGGGCTTATTCCACTGCGTTCTTCCATTGTTCATGTATTGCAGCACAGAAATGAGTTCGGGCGCATTTTGCTTTTATATGGCTCGCGTTCGCCGCAGGATTTGATGTATCAGTATATGCTGGAGCAATGGCAGAAGATAGAAGGCTTTGAAACATTTATTACCGTAGATAATGGTACACCCGAATGGAAAGGCAATGTGGGTATTATAACAACACTGTTTAATAAGGTGGAGATACCCGTTGAGAATACGGTAGCATTTGTATGCGGACCTCCTGTTATGTTTAATGCAGTTATTAAAGAGCTCATGCAGCGCGGCATTAAGGATGATATGATAATCTCAACATTAGAGAGGCACATGAAATGCGGCGTGGGAAAGTGTCAGCACTGTGCTATCGGGAGGACCCTGGTATGCACTGATGGCCCTGTTTATACCTACCGACAGATTAAGATATTGGGTGAGCAGATATGAGTTTTACTGCACTACAAAACATCTTTAACACTACAACATGCATTGTAGGATTAGGGAATTACTATCGCCATGATGATGCTGTTGGTCTTTTTATTCTTGATAGGTTAAAAGCAATAGATAGTAATCCTGGTGTTCTGCTGTTTAATGTAGAGGATATTATTGAAAGCTATGTTTTTACCATAGCTGAGTCAAATTGCAACAATGTGTTAATCATTGATGCGATCGTTGGGGAAGCAGAACCCGGTACCATCGTTTTTGGTAAACTCCATGACATTGTGGAGACGGGATTGAATATATCAACGCATAAATTAGCATTACAGATGTCATGCAAAATATGGGAAGCATCACAGAAGGATGTCTATTTACTGGGCATAGTTATAAACAATGATGATTATGGAAAGGGACTATCGCCCGTTATTCATGATAAAGCAGAAACAATAGTGAATATGTTGCAAGCATCTATAATGAGCAACCAAAAGGAGTGTGTGTATGAACATTGATGTGTATGGTATTTTATTACAGGCAATGGCTGTTTTATTAGGTGCAGGTTTAGTGGTGCCGCTTTTAGCTAATAAAAGAAAGCTGGCAGGCTGGATAAATACAATTGTTATAGCAATTGCAAGCAGTTTGTTGCTCTATGTAGCATATAATGCAATTTTTGTTATGGAATCCTCTGAAACACAGGCAATATATTTTGGCGGTGTCTGTGTCTATTTTTTAATAGATGCTTTTTCAGGATTTTTTATTGCCATTATCGCCTTTATGGCAGTAATAAGTGCACTGTACTCCATTGACTATATGGAGCATTACAAAGACTATTCATTACGCCCCTACTTTATAAACTTTCCCTTATTTATTTTAGGAATGGTGTGCATCGTTACTGTTGATGATCTCAGCATTGGGTTTACCGTTGCATGGCAGCTCATGACGATTGCCTCATATTTTTTGATCAGGTTTGAATACAAAAACAAAGAAAATGTACGCAACGCCAATAAATACCTTATACTGATGGAGCTGGCATGGGTGTTTATTGTTACCGGTGCATTTATCATCAATGGTTCTGCAGCAGGCGATTCAATACACACATTGACTCAGAAGATTGGCGCTTCAACGGGTATTGTGCCGGTAATAGTCTATACATTGTTATTTCTTGGATTTAGCTTTAAAGCCGGGGTTTTTCCCTTCGGTCAGTTGTGGCTGCCTGATGCTCACTCAATTGCTCCTTCCCCAATCAGCGCCTTGTTAAGTGGTGTAATGATTAAAACAGGGATATATGGAATTATACGAACATTTTTCTGGATGGTACCTCATGATGGTAATACTATCAATCCTCTTGTATGGGGCGCTATTATTGCAACATTTGGTGTGGTAACCTTATTTATTGGGACCTCGCAATCGTTAAAGCAAAGCGATGCAAAACGCCTGCTTGCCTATAGCTCCATTGGGCAGATAGGATACATCGTTCTGGCTATAGGAGCAGGTTTATACATGTATCACAGCAACAATATGTTTGTAAAGATGCTTTCATTTGTTGCTATCATTGGCATTCTGTATCATGTTCTTAACCATGCAATATTTAAGGGATTGTTGTTCCTTACCAGCGGTAGCATACTGTACGAGACAGGAACAAAAGACTTAAATAAATTGGGCGGACTTATGACATTCATGCCAATTAGCGCTGTCATAGCCGGAATTGCATCGTTGTCAATAGCAGGAGTTCCCCCCTTTAGCGGATTTGCAAGCAAATGGACCATAATTTCGGCAACTCTGCTGGGGGGCAGTCAGGTTTTCTTCCTTGTATTGTTTGGCATCATGGCTCTTTTTACCAGTGCGTTAACCCTGGCCTGTTATGTTAAATTCTTTGGGATGTCGTTTGCCTCCACCGGTGTTGAATGGAATGGTGACCATAAACCTCATGAAGTTTCATGGAAGATGTTGCTGCCCAAATGTGTACTGGCAATTTTGTGTATACTTCAGGGTATAATACCGTTTGTTTATTATGATACTTTTATTAAAATATTTAAATCCTCATCGGGTTCAATTATTCAGCATGCATTTGCTGAGCTATCCACACAGAACTATATTTTCACAAATGCCTATGGTGTTACCGTTAATGTCCCGGGTATGCATTATGCAAATGCTGTTGCCGTTCCTCTTGTGATGATAGTTATTATAATCATAGGGTTTGCCGTGGCATACATGGTGAGGAAGAGTGCAGGTGCACAGGAGAAGGTAATGCCAACATGGCTATGCGGCTATCAGGATCTTAATAATAATAACAGATATAAGGATAAACACATGTTTGCAGCATTAAAGTCCATCCTGTGGTGGACAGGTGGTAATGTTAAATAACACAACATTAAGTACGAGGTAGAATATGCCATCGATAGATCAAATAAAAAGTGAATTAACGGCAAAGTTTAAGGGCTCATTGAAGGGTTTTGACACGCCACTGCCAACACGCTTGTTTGTTGATGTGGATAAAAACAGTATACGCTCTCTGTGTAATGCGGTTGTTGGTATGGGAGCTCGATATCTGGTAAGCATTGGATATGACAATATAGCACGTGATAATACATTGGGATTGGTACATACCTTTAGCTTTGATAACGATAATGTTTTTTGCTGTGTTCGCACAAAGGTGCCTGCTGATAATCCTGTATGTGATTCTATAACCCCTGATATTCCAAACGCAGGGTGGTCAGAGCGAGAATATATGGACCTCCTTGGTATGAAATTTGAGGGACATCCAAAACCCAAACGGCTTATCCTTGCTGATGACTGGCCAGCTGGTATTTATCCCCTGCGAAAGGAGGTGCCATGGAATTTGATGCCTCCAGCAGCTGAAGATGTTGCCTACCAGCTAGATGAGGCACCGGAAGGATGTACAACGGTACCCATTGGGCCATTCCATCCAACCTTACATGAACCTGCTCATTTTGCAGTATATGTTGATGGTGAAACAATAAAGGGATGTGATTATCGCGGTTTTATGACACACCGTGGTATTGAAAAACTTTGTACAACACAGGTAACCTATAATGAGGTGCCATTTATTGCCGAGCGTATATGCGGGATTTGCGGTTCAGTTCATGCAACATCGTATTCTCAGGCTGTTGAGCTTGCAGCAGGCATAACAATATCGCGCAAGGCGGAATATATACGCACATTCATGCTGGAGCTTGAAAGAATACATTCACACCTGTTGTGGCTTGGTGTTGCAGGACACTTAATAGGATTCGATACCGTGTTTATGCATTCGTGGCGCGTTCGTGAACCGGTAATGTGGCTTGCAGAAAAGATTACCGGAAATCGTAAAACCTACGGGATGATCATCATTGGTGGTGTGCGAAGGGATATACTTCAGCATAAAGATGATATTTTAAATGTAATGAATACGGTAGAGAAGGAACTTATTGCAATAAAGAATGCAATTGTTGGTGATACGGTCATCCACCGAAGGACAAAAGGCGTTGGATACGTTTCGACAGAGGATACAGTCAAATGGAGTCTGGTTGGTCCTGTTGCTCGTGCACGTGGAGTTAATATCGATACCAGGCGTGATCACCCCTACGCAGCGTATGATGCGGTGAAGTTTGATGTGCCCGTGGTTGATACCTGTGATGTATGGGGAACGCTGCTTGTTCGTATTCTGGAAACCTTTGAGTCAATTAAGATAGTACGGCAGGTACTGAACGATATGCCTGTTGACGAACCATTATTATATGAATTTGATGAGCCAATAAAGCCACTAATCCATTCCATAGCTGCGGTTGAAGCACCACGCGGTGAGGTGGTACACTATCTCATCACCGGTGAAGAAAACAGAGCCGACAGATGGCGGGTACGTGCCCCCACGTACCCTAATTTGCAGGGTGTTCCGCTCATGTTGCTGAACAATCAATTAGCCGATGCACCCATTATCATTGGCAGTATAGATCCATGTTTCTCATGTACTGACAGGATGGCACTTGTTGATCTTACAACAGGGAAACATGAGGTGTTGAACGGTGAACAGTTTGAAAAACTATCACGAAGTAAAAAAGGGTAAGGTAGGTGTTATATGGATATTCTATTAATACTGCTTAACATTATATTGTTTTTAGGGCTGGCACCATTGTATGAAGGAATAATACGAAAGTTGACGGCAAAGATACAGTCCCGGCAGGGGCCACCTATCTATCAGCCATATTTAGATATTATGAAGCTATTGGGGAAGGATAACCTTGTTAGTGGCAACTGGGCATTTAAGCTGGCGCCAATGATGGCATTTGCAGCCGTTACTGCGGTAATAACCATAGTTCCCATAGGATTTAAACCTAACTATCTTACCCATTATGCGGATATAATCACCATTGTGTATTTGCTTACGTTAGCAGGGATTTCTATATTATTGGGAGCGCTTTCAAGCAAAAATGCCTATGCGATGATTGGGGCAAGCCGTGAGATGGTAACCATGATAATGGTAGAACCAATCTTAGCAATGACATTTATTTTGGGTGCGGTTAAGATGAAAAGCCTTGCTATAGATGCAAGTATGTTCAGTGTGCTTTCAAATGGGTATTCGTGGTCGGTGGTGCTTATGCTTGTAGTGTATGTAATGGCATTACAGGCTTTTGTTGCACGACAGCCATTTGATATCTCTGAAGCTGAGGTAGAGATTCTGGAAGGGCCATTTATTGAATACAGTGGTCCCAACTATGCTCTATTTAAATATTCCATGATGCTAAAGCAGATGTTCTATGCAGTACTGTTTGTGACAGTGTTTATGCCGTTTTTGTTTACCGGTATATTTATCATCGATGTATTATTGCAGCTTATAGCAGTTGCAGTTGTGTTTGCAGTCATAGCATTGTTAGGGTCTACCAACCCGCGGTTGCGAATTGATCAGGCGGTGAAATATTACGCAGTGCTCATTGGTATTTCACTGTGTACCATAGCGATGAGTGTGTATGGAATATAATTCTAAAACATAAGGAGTACGATCGTGTGGCTTACAAGTAAAATAAAACAGCTTTTTGTGGTGACAAAACCAGGGACGGTAACATTAGCCTATCCATTTGATCCACGGCCTGTTCCGGAAAATTTTAGGGGTCAGCCATATTGGGATCACCATAAATGTATTGGATGTGGTGGATGCGCCAATCATTGCCCAGCGCGTACAATATTGGTGCGCGACTTATGTAATGAGATCAGGGTAATGGTGTATGATGGTTCTCGATGCACTTACTGCGGACGTTGCGCAGACCTCTGTCCTGAAAAAGCTATAACGATGACCCCGGAGTATGAATTAGCAACCAATGATAAACGGGATGTTAATGAAACGATGGAACTTTTTATGCTTACCTGCCAGCGATGTGGCAGATGCTTTGATCATGAAATAAAAAATGCAATTGATAGGCTGACATATCTGGGATATAGATATGATAACCTTGAGGTGAGAGCAGTTATCCCTGTATCAACTCAAGTATTTGATAAAGATATGTACGAAAAAACCATGACCTATAAAAGACCCGGGAAGATAGGAGAATAGTTATGTTTGCTAAATTATCAAAAAAGGCATTCCCAAAATCATTATGGGTGTATCACTGCAATTCCGGTGCATGTAATGGGTGTGATATTGAGATATTGAATATACTGACGCCATATTATGATGTTGAACGTTTTGGCATCAAACTGGTTGCTTCCCCACGGCATGCTGATGTAATGCTTATATCAGGAGCTGTTACACGTCCAACCTTTCCGCTTGTAAAAAAAGCTTATGATGCAATGCCATCTCCAAAGATTGTTTTTGGGATTGGCTCATGTGCTACAGGTGGTGGATGCTGGTTCGATACCTATAATGTAACGGGGGGTGCTGATAAAGCAGTACCAGTAAATTATTTTATTCCCGGATGTCCTCCCCGGCCAGAAGCAATTATTTATGGAGTTGCGCTGGCACTGGGTCTTGTGGATAAAAAGGCTGCACCTGTTGAGTTGAAACAGATAGAATTTCCTATCGATATATATCAACGGACCAAAGCATGGGAAGAAAGAAATGTTATTTATCAATTACTCTATGACTAAAATTTGAAATGGAGTGCACACAATGGCTAAGAAAATATTATTAGTTGATGATGACAGGGATCTGGTTGAAAGCTTGAAGCAGGCTCTGGTGATGAATGGTTATGAAGTGGAGGTTGCATACAGTGGTGCAGAAGGGTTAAAAAAGTTACTATCGTACAAACCTGATTGTTTGATTCTGGACGTCATGATGGAAACTGACACTGCTGGTTTTGAGATATCATATCAGATCAGGAGTAACCGGGAAACTTCTAAATATAAAGATGTTAAAAATGTACCTATCATCATGCTTACTGCTATCAATCAGGTTACCAATTCTCGATTTTCGTTAAATGAAGATCAATCGTTCCTACCCGGGATAAATGATTTTCTTACAAAACCTGTTCGCATTGATGAGCTTTTAGATAAAATTAAGAAATATGCATGAGTTTACAGTGATGTGCATATAGTATCAAATCAACCTGTTTACAATCGCAAAGCCGGAATATCATATTTGATGTTCCGGTTATTTTTCTGTATGCGAATAGTTTTGTTTCTTATGGGTATTGTTAACAGTCAATGGAACCAATATTTATTAGTGGCCGCGGGGGTATGAACATTAACATTTTCCAATATCCGTTAGTAATTGTGTAACAATGAAAAAGGATTGCATAAAAATGCAATATAATTTATGGTATTCAATAATAGTAAATAATAAATAATAGTCCTGCAATGAATAAACGATTTGCATCACAGATACGCTTTAAGCTGTTCATTAGTATATTGTCAATAGTGCTGCTCTCGGGTGTACTATCGACGTTTATAGGTATACGAACTATTCAAAAGCATGTTGTTGGGCAGGCATTTGACACAGTTTTGAAGGATCTGGATACAGCAGATTTTATTTATACCAGCAGAGTAGCTCTTAAAAGCAAGATGTTAAAGCATATTTCTTTGCTGGAATATATTCAGATAGCTATCCTGCACAATGACAGAGCAGTTTTGAGGAGTAAATGTAAGGAAATTCAGCAAGAATTGGGAATAGATATTGTCAATATCACCGACGCACAGGGTAAAATTATAGTAAGAGCAAACAACGATAGTTATGGAGATGATGTATCTGATGATAATCAAGTTTCGTATGTGTTGAAGAATAAAATCCCATGTGAAGGTACAGATGTAGTATTATATAAGCATCTTGAACGGGAAGGCGAATCCATTGCAAGCAAGGCTATTATAAAAATTATACCAACACCAAAATCACGAAAGGTGCAGCGAACAATCATAAAAGATGCTCTGACAATTAGTGTTGCAATACCAATTTTTCATAACAATAACTTTATTGGAATTATATATGGCATCAGAATACTGAACAACTATAATGGGATAGTTGATCAGATTAAACAGCTTGTATTCAAAGAGGAAAAGCTTGGTGGTTTAGATGTTGGCACATCAACAATATTTCTGGATGATGTACGGGTTTGTACCAATGTAAAAAAACCTGATGGGACAAGGGCAATCGGAACATTATTATCAGAGGAGGTATACAATAAAGTAATATTGCAGGGTAAGCTGTGGTGGGATAAAGCATTTGTTGTGAACAACTGGTATATCTCTGCATACAAACCTCTTTTGAATATATATGGCAAACCGGTAGGTATTCTTTATGTAGGCATTCTGGAAAAGAAATTTGATGAGATAAAAAAAAGTTCTACTCTGAATTTTGCATTTACAACAGCGCTGATTGCAATCATTGCTGTTGGCATTTCACTGTATCTATTAAATATAATTATTCGGCCAGTGAGGACACTGGTTAAAGCTTCTGAGTCGGTCATCAATGGGAATTATGATACACATATTGAAATTGAAACAGAGGATGAAATTGGATACCTGTGTTATACATTTAATCAGATGATTGATGCCATAAAAGAGCGCGACAAAAAGTTGAAAGAACAAACACAGGACCAGATTTTACAATCTGAAAAGCTGGCATCGCTGGGGCGGTTGGCTTCGGGGATAGCTCATGAGATAAATAATCCGCTCACAGCAATTTTAACCTACAGTTCACTGCTTCTGGAGGATCTTAAAGAGACTGATTTTGAAGAGGATTTGCGCGTAATCATCAAGGAAACCTTGCGATGTAGAGATATAGTGCGCAATATTCTGGATTTTGCCCGTTCCACCAAACCTGATATCAAACGTACCAATGTTAATAACCTCATAAATGAGGTTTTGTTAATACTTGAAAAACATGTTAATTTCCATAATATTGCTATCAACAAGTATCTTGATCCTGATGTCCCGGATATGTTTATTGATGAAAATCAATTTAAATCAGTGATCAATAATTTAGCTATGAATGCTGCTGATGCTATGCCACAGGGTGGTACGTTAACCGTTCAAACCAAATATAATTTTGGGAATGACAGCATATCTATCATCGTTTCTGATACTGGTGTTGGTATCAAAGAGGAGCATCTTGACAAGATATTTGATCCCTTCTTTACAACGAAGGAACAGGGCAAAGGAACAGGTTTAGGATTGGCTGTTACCTATGGTATTATCAAGCGGTACCACGGCAATATCAATGTTCACAGCGAAGTGGGAAAGGGGACAGTATTTACCATAACCTTCCCATTGTTAAAAAATAAGGAAGAATACTCAGAATATGATAAATCAAAATAGGTACTAACTATGAAAGACATTATAGCAAAAATATTGATAGTAGATGATGAAGATGTAGTGTTGAAAAGCTGCCTCAGAATTTTACAAAAGTTAGATTATGAGGTTGACACTGCTTATTCAGCTCAAACAGCACTGGAATATTTACAAAAGAAGAAGTATGATATTGTGGTTACTGATTTAATGATGCCTGGTATGGATGGATTGCAGCTATTGAACGAAATAAAAAAGCTCTATCCTGATACTGTTGTTGTCATCTTTACAGGGTTTGCAACAGTAGAAACAACCAGGCAGGCGTTGAAGGCTGGCGCATTTGACTATATTCCAAAGCCATTTACCCCTGATGAGTTGCGCACAGTTATTGAAAATGCAGTTAAGTATTGTAAAAACAGCAATCAAAAGTAGCTGGTTTTTTAGTTTATTATAATGAATATTCTTGCATCAGTCGTTCGTAATGGCGTGTTCTTTCCTCATGCTGGCTCATAATTTCTTCAAGCTTATCATATAAAGCAGATAGTTGTTTTTGAATCTTGCTGATCTCTATGGAAAGTTGCTGGATGTCATCACTTTTTTGTAACTGTGATGCATTGATAATTTCTTCGTTAAGAATTTTTAAAAGATTTTCATGCTGTGTAATTTCCTGCTCTATCGATGATACTGTTTCCTGCAATGGTTTGCATTCATTTTGTTTTTCCATCAATAGTTGTGAACGGATACGCCGCAATTCTTTTTTATTCAATTTTTGCTCATTGATATTTTCATATTCTTTCTTAACAGGTTCACTCTCGTTTTCCCATCCGATAGTTTCTAAAAAACGTTGATAATCGCCTTCAAATATGGTGATAGTGTTTTTTTGAAAGATGATACATCGTTGTGCCAGGGCTTTGAGCAGTAGTTCGTTATGAGTTACCAGTATAACGGCA
>JAKPOE010000334.1 GCA_029548025.1 Spirochaetota bacterium | reverse complement strand
GTTTTGAAAATTTAAATAAAATAAAAATAAATTAGATTATCCCTGACCCAAATAGCGCTGCAAATATTATTGCAAGGGTATTCATGACCTTAATCAGTGGATTAATTGCAGGTCCTGCTGTGTCCTTTGATGGGTCACCTACTGTGTCACCCACAACTGCTGCGGCATGCGCTGGGCTTCCTTTGCCACCAAGATTTCCATCTTCAATGTACTTCTTGGCGTTGTCCCATGCACCACCACCTGTTGCAAGCATTAAAGCCAATAGGAATCCGGATAAGATGCTACCAATTAGCATCCCGCCCAATGCAATTTTACCCAAAATAAAGCCAACAAGCAGAGGTGATAAAACTGCTATGATCCCTGGAATCATTAATTCCTTTAGAGATGCTTTTGTTACAATGTCAACACACCGTGCATAATCGGGTTCAGTCTTTCCTTCCATAATGCCTTTAATCTCTTTGAACTGTCTCCTGACCTCTTCAACTATGGAAAATGCTGCTTTTCCGACAGCCTTCATACAGAGGGAGGAAAACAGGAATGGTATCAATGCGCCAAGGAACAGGCCCACAATGACCTTCTCATCTGATAGGCTAAAAATGATTTCCTTACCAAGCGAGAATCTTGCAATTTCATCAACATATGCGGCAAACAGTGTGAGTGATGCCAAGGCTGCAGAACCTATGGCAAATGCCTTTGTTACTGCTTTTGTTGTGTTCCCAACTGAGTCCAAGGCATCTGTTGTTTTTCTAATGTTGTCAGGAAGGTGGGCCATTTCTGCAATCCCTCCGGCGTTATCTGTAATTGGGCCATAGCTATCAAGAGCTACCACTATTGCTGTTAAGGATATCATTGACATAGCAGCAATTGCAATTCCATATAGCCCCGCTAGGGAATGAGAAATCAAAATCCCAGCGCAGATAACTAACGCAGGTAAAAGTGTTGATTCCATCCCAACTGCAAGCCCTGTGATGATGTTTACGGCCGCACCTGACTGTGAAGCATGGGCAATACTCCTAACAGGCCGGTAGGGTTTTGCTGTGTAGTATTCTGTGATGAAGAACATGAGAAGCGCAATCACTATGCCTACAACTGTTGTCAAAAACAAGGCAATATCAAGCTTAAGATAAGTCACTGTTACAAAGTAGAATCCAATTAGAGAAAATATCGCAGACGCAATGACACCTTTATACAGTGTTTTCATGATGTTGTCTTTTCCCCTTACAAAGAATGACCCTAGAATAGAACCGATAATACCTATTGCACCGAGAATCAAAGGATAGATGACATATAAGTCATTTCTGCCAAATGCCACACCTAAAAGCATTGCCCCAATTGCTGTGACTGCGTATGTCTCAAATAAATCTGCACCCATTCCGGCGCAATCCCCGACATTATCGCCTACATTATCTGCAATGACAGCAGGGTTTCTTGGGTCATCTTCAGGTATGCCCTGTTCTACTTTTCCAATTAGATCAGCGCCAACATCTGCAGCTTTAGTATATATACCTCCGCCAATCCTTGCAAATAAGGATATCAGACACCCCCCAAATCCAAATCCTATAATAAGAGCGGGGTCCCTATAGAAGTAATAGAATCCGCTGACACCCAGTAGTGCAAGCCCCGCAACTGTCATCCCAGTTACAGCCCCACCTTGGAAAGAAAGCCTCAAAGCTTTTGAAACACCTTCTTTTGCAATAGATGCAACCCTGACATTTGCCCTTGTAGAGATGCTCATACCTATAAATCCGGCAAGAGCGCTAAAAACTGCACCGGCAATAAATGTAATGGTAGTCTCTATATTAATGAAGATTCCAAAAACAACTGCGAGAATTGCTGCAATAATAGCTATAGTTGTATACTCTCTTTTCAAAAATGCCATGGCTCCCTTATAGACGGCATTTGAAATTTTAAGCATGTTCTTATCTGTGACTTTATATGACAGAACAATTTTTGCCAATAAAAGACCATAGATAATACCAACTATTCCGATTAGAATAGTTATTAAAATAAAGTCCATTTTTCTAACCTCCTTTTTATTTCGTCTCAAAGGAGATTTATATTTAAGTATTGTGGTTTTTTAAATGGAAAATAAATTAAAATATATTTATTTTAATAATTCCTGATATATTGTGTTTGATTCGACAACTAGATTATAGTAGTTGTTTAGATCAATGATGGCAGAATCGAAAGAAGTTTTAGCATTTGTATTGAGGCTTTGTATGTCCTTCTTTATTTGAGGATCATTTAAATCGGCGCCAGTTGCATAGTAGTATAAAGCTTGCCCAGTGGACTGAGTTCCCTCTTTAAGATTAAGGGTGCCTCTGGCTAGGTACTGCTGGGAGTTCCTAAGCTTTAGGGTAATCTCATTTGCCTTAGTTTTTATTTCTCCATTTTTAATGTCCTTTGATGCGTTGAATAAATCATTGATTAGATTAGAATAAGTTTTATTTTTTTGTTCAAGTTCGTTAATTGTTAGAAGTTCAGATTCTAGGAGCGATAAAACATATTTGTGATCCACACTTTCTTTAGATCTATTCTTTTCGACATATTCGATTCTCTTTTCCACCTGCGCTTCATAAGCGGAGTATATTGCTTCAATTTCTTTTTGTGTCGTCTCAATTTTTCCATATGTCTGTGTGAAAGTATCGGGCAATTTAGTCTGATTTACACACATTGCCATGGTGCATACCAAAAACAATGCACCTATTACTAAAAACTGTTTCTTCATGTTTATCACTATTCTTAGAAACGGGGGGCTATTTTTAAAGTTTGTGTCTAATGTTTATAAGCTAGCTAAGA
>JAKPOE010000329.1 GCA_029548025.1 Spirochaetota bacterium | reverse complement strand
TGGTGTGTTGCCATCTGAAATCATGCCTGGTTGGCCAATAGAAACTTTAAAAGCACAGGCAGTTGCTGCACGAACATATGCATATTACCATATCATGAAAAATAACAGTACATATTATGATTTAGATGCATCAACCAATTTTCAGGTTTATAGGGGGGCGATTTCAGAAACCGAAACTACAAATAAAGCTGTTGATAGTACATCAGGTATCATTATGGTTTACAATAGTATCCCTATTTTAGCATATTTCCATTCAACTTGTGGCGGTAGAACAGCTGATGATAGATTTGTCTGGAAGGGTGAGGATTTACCGTATCTAACTTCGGTAAATTGTTCATACTGTAAAAACTCCCCAGTCTATAGCTGGCAGGTCAATATCTCTTTAGATGAAATATATGAAGCATTACTAAAAAAATATAAGACTGTTGGTCAGATTAAAGCTATTACTTTAGGCAGAGAAGATAATCGTGTATCAAATATAAAAATAGAACATTCGAATGGTATAATACGGATGACAGGAAATGACTTTAGAATGATGTTTGAAACAAAAAAAATAAAAAGTTTATATTTTGAAGCAAATCAAACTCATGATGGGCTTACACTGAATGGACATGGTTGGGGACATGGTGTTGGGATGTGTCAATGGGGAGCAAAAGAAATGGCAGGACGAGGTAAAAATTTTTATGATATTCTAAAATATTATTATCGCGGTATTTCAGTTGTATCAATAAATACAGTCCCACAAAAATATAGAAAATCTAATTTTTAATATGCTGGTTTAAATTGATAAACAAATATACTTGCAAATAATTATGTTTTCTAATTGTTGGGTCCTATGAAAAAAAAAATCTATACCCTTAGTGATTTTGATTATTTTCTTCCAGAAGAACTTATTGCTCAATATCCAGCAGAACATCGTGGAATGTCGCGATTATTAATTGTTAACCGGAAGGATGGTCAGCTAATACATGACTCATTTTATAATATATCTCACTATCTGCATAAAGATGATATTCTTATTTTTAACAATGCAAAAGTAATACCTGCTCGAATTTATTGTAGACGTTCAACTGGTTCAAAAGTTGAATTAGTTTTAACAAAACATGATACAATAAATAATACATGGATAGCAATTTGCAATAGGTTAAAACGACTAAAAGCAGGTGAAATACTTTATCCAATAGGTAATGAAAATATAAATATTATCATAACAGAAAAACTTGATGATGAGATAATTATTAAAACAAATCCCGATTTGTCAAATGATATATTAGCAAAAATTGGTCAATTGCCTCTGCCTCCGTATATACAACGTGCTCCTGAACCTATGGATTATGAGCGTTATCAAACGGTGTATGCTAAAAAAGAAGGTGCAGTGGCAACACCAACTGCTGGATTACATTTTACTGAAGAAATATTGAAACAATTACACAATAAAGGGGTTGCTATTGCTTTTCTAACATTATATGTTTCATGGGGTACATTCCATCCTGTACGACACGAAGATATTTCACAACATACCATGCATTATGAGGAATACTATCTTCCTCCAGAAACAGTTGATGCCATTTATAACGCTAAATCTAAAGGTGGTAGAGTAATAGCTGTTGGAACTACTTCTTTGCGAGTTCTTGAATCTGTTTATAAAGAAGGGGAATATATTTCGGGATATGGAGAAACAAATTTATTTATTTATCCGCCTTACACAATACAATCAGTGGATGCACTAGTAACTAATTTTCATACTCCAAAATCTACATTGTTAATGCTTGTATCAGCATTTGCTGGATATGATTGTATCATGAATGCATATGATGAAGCAATAAAACATCATTATCGATTTTTCTCGTATGGTGATGCAATGTTGATAATATAAAGAAATAAAAAAAATTATAGCAAGCAACACTCTCACTGTCGGCGTTAACTCTTCTTCAGGTATTTCAGGTATTTCAGGTATTTGTATCTTTATGTCCATGGGGACATGATAATAGTACTCATTAAAATTAATAGTCTTTTTTTATTTACCTGCATTTTTTGAGCAGTTACCCTTTAAAAATAAAAAATAATTAAAAAAACTGTTGACATATTTTTATGTCTTCTGTAACTTGATAATTGATTGGATGTCCAATTAAAGTAACTTATTACCTGATTGAATGTCCATTCAAATATTTATTCTGATATTATAATAAAATGTTAATGAAAGGATGTTTGCACACTCATACTACATGTTCAGATGGAACGCTAACACCGCAACAGGTAGCTCTCATTTACGAGGAGAAGGGTTATGATTTTATTGCACTTACTGATCATGATTATCTTTTAAAACCTGGATTTGAGAAAATATACAATAACGTCAAAACCTCTTTGATGCTTTTTTCAGGAATAGAATTAACAGTATTTTTAAAAGGATATATTCATATTAACAGAATATTTGGAGATGTAAACTTACTACATATATTTAATCATTTACCAGAATACGATCTCGATATTGGACAAATTATGAATAGGTTATATTATCTTCAGAAAATGTTTCAAATAGATGCAGTTGAGATAACGGCTAAAGGATTTAAAGTGGATGGATTTGATACAATACATCTACCCTATCATTCTATTGTTTCAGATGATGCTCATACAGAGGTTGGTATTGGAAGAGCATGGATTGAACTGGATGCAAAAAAAAATAAAGACTCAATATTAAGAACTATCAAGCATGGTGATTTTTGGAATTGCTATTGCTAAAGTATGATATAGTTTAAGTATTATAAATTTTTATATGGAGGTTCGTGGGTTATGGCAAATAGAGTTGCTATCTGTGCTGTTGCTCAAATCAAAAATGATCCTAATCTTTGGCATGCTCGTTTCCAGAACATGCTATTGGAATGTTTTGAAGGTATCATATCCCAGACAAATGTTGGTTTTGATATGGAAAAGGGAATCCGCACTGTTTTAACATGCTCAGATGATGTTTGGGATGCGCGTACTATCTCTGATAATGCAATAACTGATGTTGTTGGGGCTCATTTCAGAGGTGAAGAAAAAATTGCACAGGAAAGTTTGAATGGTTTGGGGTATGCAATGGCATGTATCCTTTCCGGGCATGATGATATCATTTTGTACATGGGGCATATGAAGGAATCACAAACTGAAAGCAGGGGTATGTGTACCAATTTGGCATTTGATCCATTTTATTGCAGACCATTAGGAATGGATTTTGTAAATGTTAATGCTATGCAGGCAAGGGCGTATATGGCTACTTCTGGTATCAATGAAGAACATTTAGCTAATATTGTTGTACGTTCAAGAAAAAATGCGAAAAAAAATCCTTATGCACGAAACAATGTATTAGTTAAAGAAGATGATGTCATGAAATCCCCTTTGTTGTCTGATCCTTTGCGAGAGCTTCATTATTACCCTGCGACTGATTGGGCTTTTGGGATGCTTTTGTGCAACGAAAAAAGAGCAAAAGAATTTACAGATAAACCGGTATGGATGACTGGATTTGCCAACTGCATTGATAGCTATTTTTTAGGCGATAAAGATTTAACTTCCAATTTTACTCTAAAAAATGCAACTGAACGTGCATTAAAAAAAGCCGGGATCAAAGGATTAAAAAACAATTTTGAGTTATATGAATTATGTGATCATGCAGCATATCAATTGCCTATGTGGGCAGAGGGTATTGGTTTAATAAAAGATGGAGATGGTGGTAAATGGATAAGTGAAGGCGGATTGGATGAATGCAATATAAACATTTCAGGAGGAATGTTAAATGGGAATCCATTGCTTTTAGGAGGCGCGGCGAGAGTTATAGAGTGCTTTTATCAGTTAAGAGGCGAAGCAGATAAAAGACAGGTCAAAGGTGTCAAACGTGCATTGGCACAGAGTACCTATGGGGCAGCCGGTCAGCATCAGGCTGTTGTAATTATGGAAGTTTAGAGGAGGTAAGCTCATGGCAATAGAGAAAAATAGAAATGTGGCAATAATAGGTATTGGACAGACAAAGCATTCAAGTCATAGAGAGGATGTTAATCAGCCGGAGATGATTTATGAAGCTGTTTCATCTGCATTGAAGGATGCTAATTTAAGTATCAAGGATGTTGATTGTGTTGTCCATGGGAATATGGAGCTATTTGAAATGATCCATCAGCCTGATTTATGGCATGTATTAGGTACGGGTGCATATGGCAAGGATAGCATACGCATAACAACTGGAGGAACAGTTGGAGCAACGATAGCATGTGTTAGTGATAACCTTATAGCTTCCGGGATGTATGATGTCGTTATGGCTATTGGCTTTGAGAAACTACAGGAAGGACATACTACAGGTGGCATTACCAATATGGCTGATCCATTATGGTTCAGGAATCTGCAAACCGGAGCATTAACTGGTTCAACAGCGTATGATGTTATGCAGGAATTTGGAGAGGATAGAGCAAAGCGTGCTTCAATGATGTACCGTATTATTATGGATAAGCATGCATGCTTAAATCCCAATGCTCATAGAGCATTTGGACTTGAGTTTGATCAGATAGAAACATTAATGAATACATCTCCTCAATTGGTTGGAGAACTCAGGCTTATACACATGTGTTCGCAATCTGATGGTGCATGTGCTGTTATATTAGCCAGTGAGAAAAAAGCAAAAGAGCTATCAAAAAAACCTGTTTGGATACGTGATCATATTACCATACACCGTGAGGAAACATTTAATATATTTGGCTATCACCAAAAATATCCTGTATATAAAACTCATAAATTTGCTGCTGAACAATTGTTCAAACGGAACGATATTAAACAACCACTGGAATATTTTGATGTTTTTGAGATGTATGATCCAGCTTCATGGTGGGGTTTAGATTGGTTGCGTGATTTCTTTTTTCTAAAAGGGGATGAACATTTAAAACTGGTGGAAAATAAAGAGATCATGATTGGAGGATCAATGCCAATAAATCCATCAGGAGGAGTCATCGCTACAAATCCTATTGGAGCTACTGCATTATTGCGTGTTGCTGAAGCTGCCTTGCAGATAAGAGGAGATGCTGGAGCGCATCAGATACCCAATAACGTGAAACATGCTTTGGCTTCAGGGTTTGGTGGGACTATGTGGACGGTTCTTATGTTACTAGAAAAAGAATTAAACTGGTAGGAGGGTGCTATGGAATATTGGGGAGTTAAAGTTGAAGATATATTTAATACTATGCATAACAGGTTTAGACCTGAAGGTGCCAAAGGAGTAGTTGCTGAATTTGGTTATGATATCATTGGGGAAGGTAAATGGAAAATAAAAGTTAATGACGGTGAGTTAGAAGTTATCAAAACAGATGATATCAGTAACTGTGTTGCAGTTATGGTATGTGATGGGGAAACGTTTGTTGGAATTAATATAGGCAAGGTTGATGCTACAAATGCTTTTACATCAGGTAAGGTAAAGGTAGAAGGTGATTTTGGTCAGTTTGGAAAAACAGCAAAGATGTTTAAAAAATTTGTACTAAAAAAAGCTGCTATGTCTGTTAGAGATTATATTTTAGATATGTTTGGTACATTGGTACAGCGTTTCCAACCCAATAATGCACCACAAGAAGCAATTATAGTATATGATATAGGTGGTGAAGATGGTGGTGTATGGACTGCGTATATCAAAGATGGAAAATGCGAATTGAAAGAAGAATCACCTGCAAAATTTTCCGTGAAATTAGAAGTACAGGAGGCTAAAGACTGGGTGGATGTAATGCTGGGTAAAACAGATGCATTTTCACTTCTTTCTGCAGGGAAAGGTTCAATAGTTGGTGAAACTCAGATAGCGTTGAAATTAGAAGAGATATTCTCTAAATATCAGGATCCAATGGCTGGCGGCACTCCTGAGCAGGAACTTGTTGTATTAAAAAAAATTATTTCAGTTGATCAAAAATTTTCAACAGGTCCAGTAATGGGTAAATTTTTAAATGCATTAAAGAATAAGAAAATACTGGGAAACAAATGCCCAAAATGTGGCCGTATTCAATTGCCGGCACGTGAAGTATGTGCTGAATGTCGTGTGCGTGTAGATGAATGGGTTGAAGTTGGCCCTAAAGGTCAGGTTCGCTATATGGAATATGTGTACTATGCAAGTCCTGACCCGTTAACAGGTGAAACCAGGGAGACACCGTATGGAATGGCAAATATATTATTAGATGGATGCAAAGGTAATGATACATTTGCACATTTAATTCGCCGTGATCAGATAGACCTGATAAAAGGTGGAAAAGACGATGTTAGCGGTACACGTGTTAGACCTGTATGGAATGAGCACAGAACGGGGAGCATCTTTGATATAAAATATTTTGAGATTGATGAATGATGGAGGAACGATATGGCACTTGTATATGATAAAAAAGATTGTTTTATTGTTGAAGGAAAATTAGCTTTACCATATTCTTACTTTGCAGGAAGAGTAGGTAGCACATTTATTACAACTCTTCGGGATAAGAAAAAGATAATGGGGGTAAAATGTCCCGTTTGTAATAAAGTATATTTGCCGCCCAGACAAACATGTGAACGTGATTTAACTGATATAAGGGACAATTGGGTAGAGGTACAGCCTGCTGGTGAAGTGGTTAATTTTACTGTAGTGCGTTATGATGACAAATATTTACCACGCAAAGCACCATTTGTTATGGCTTTAATTAAACTGGATGGAGCTGATACACCAATAGTTCATATCCTTGATGGAGTTTCACCGGAAGAAGTCGTGATAGGGATGAAGGTTGAGGCAGTGTTTTCATCTTCACCAACGAACACTATTCTGGATATTGCACATTTTGCACCAAAGAAACCAGAAAAAGTTTATGTTTCCCAACGCAAAACAGGTGCAAAAGAAAAAGAGGGGGCTCAACCAATTTCTGATGAAGAAAAATTAAAACAAGAAAGGAGGAAAGGAATGTCAAAAAAGGTTATTATTACAGCAGCATTATCAGGGGCTGCAACTATGAAGAATCAAAATCAAGCAGTGCCCTATACACCTCAGGAGTTTGCAGAAGAATCATATAAATGCTATAAAGCAGGTGCAGCTATGATTCATGTACATGCTCGTGAAGATAATGGTATGCCAACACATGATCATAAGCGTATTAAAGATACCCATGATGCTATAAAAGAAAAATGTCCCGAGTTGATTGTTAATTTAAGTTCAGCAGTGGGTATGGGTAAAACACCTGAACAACGTATAAGCCAGATACTTTATGTAAAACCTGAGATGGCTTCACTGAATACCAATACTATGAACTTCAGTATTGTCGATAGAAAAACTGGTAAAGTATTTATAGACTTTATATTTGAAAATACATTTACGATGTTACAGGATTTTGGCAAAGCAATGGAAGAAAACAACATAAAGCCTGAGGTGGAAGTATATGATCTTGGTGGGCTTGATAATTGGTTTTTGATAGCTAAGCAGGGATTTTTTACAAAGCCATATAATTTCAATTTTGTATGGGGTGTTGCAGGAGGCATGGAATTTAGGCCTGATATGTTCATGGTTTTGAAGAATGCATTACCGGAGGGTGCAAATTTTACAACATGTGGTGTTGGAACAGAACAGTTCCCTTCAATAAATTTGTCATGCATGGTTGGAGGACATATGCGGGTTGGTCTTGAAGATAATATTAGAATTCCTACCGGTGAATTGGCAAAGGGAAGTTATGAGCAGGTTGAATGGGCGGTAAAAATTGCACAAATATTGGGTAGAGAACCAGCTACTCCGGATGAAGCACGAGAAATTATGGGTCTGAAAAAACAATAATATTTCTTATCCCTGCATCTGCTTATTATCACGGATAGATGCAGGGAATATCTATTTTGTACGATAGTTATTTGTAAACTACTGGCACATTGAGAAATTACGATTATACCAATGATGTGATGACATTAGCTATTTGATGAGGAGATGTGATTTGATAGAGTTTGGGAATTTTGAGTAACGATGATTTTAAAAATGGTTAATGGAAGCATATGGTTTTTATCTGTTAGCATACCATT
>JAKPOE010000315.1 GCA_029548025.1 Spirochaetota bacterium | reverse complement strand
TCCTCTTCATACTATGGACAGGTTGATCCTCTGGTTATTACCTCCGGATACTATTACTGGGTGGATTAATCTGCTATAATACAACATCCCGGGTTTTTTATGCCCGGGATTTTTTTATTATAACAAATTCATTTATAGTTAGTGGCAGTTGTTCATATGATCAATGTTATAGTGAAAGAATGATGTGAGATAAGTTTTTATGAGTAACTATCGAACAAAATTTTTGTTGATATTTTTTATTTAAATCCTTATCTTATTTTAAAATTTATACCATCAGGTAAAACGTATGAAACGTATATATATCATTATTGGAATTATTGCCGCAGTCATGTTAATATTTATTTTTTTGATACACAGTAATAATGATAAATTAAAAAATGATGATCCTTCCAAAAATCAATCGCTATTAAATATTTTTCAATTCATGTCCCAGCAGGAACAATCGGAACAATTGCCGCCGGTTGATCCTGAAAAAGTTGAAACATATGAAATAGAGCAGGCAAACTTTATAAAAGATATCATACTTGAAAAAAATCCCGTCTGTGCCGGCGAAGATTTTAAAGTAACGGTCATTGCAAAAAATCCATTTGGATCAGATGCTCATCTGGTGTATCGCATAAGCAATAAATTGGGCAATCCTGCAATCATGCGATTTAACAAAGCAGGACAGCGAGAATTTTATGTAACGGTGCGTGACGAAGGTAAACATATAGATATGCGCAAAGTTCAGATTACTGTTGTAGAATGCCCTGATAAACCGCTTGTAGTATTAAGTGCACGTTTACACAATTTAGAGCCAGAATCTGCAATATTTGAAGTAACCTCGCAAAAAGGGCTATCAGGGAAATGCACGTATGAATGGGATTTTGGCGATGGTACTTATGCTACTACTCAAAACGGATATATCACCCATAACTATGCCAGTCGTGATCAAAAAGGATTACAATCAAGTTTTTTGGTAAAGGTAACAGTTGCTGATGCAAACAATATTACCGCAACAGGCAGGAATAGTATTTCATTCCCCAATGTACACTATTTGTCAAACCTCATGGGGAATCCAATAATACCTGTACTCTACAATAAATTTCCTTCGATAGATAGTTCCACTATAACAGTTGAAGTAACCATGAAAAATATTTTTGATGAAGCAGTGTCATTTACTAATGCGGTTCTGGAATGCATGCCATGCAATACTGAGATGTCTCCTGATTATAAAAATATAAATCCTGATCAACTATTAGAATCAACGTATATTGCCCCCAGATCTACCGTTAAACAATTATTAAAAATTTCACGATATTTGCTCCCAAAATCAACATGTAATCTTACCATTACTCTTTCAGGTCAATACCCTGGTAATCGTGAAGTATATGCAAAAATTTATTTAAACATTCCCCCTCAATCAAAAGAAGATATTGATGCTTCGCGCGACAAAATCATAACAGACGATGACATGATTGAAAAATT
>JAKPOE010000298.1 GCA_029548025.1 Spirochaetota bacterium | reverse complement strand
ATGTATGCCTTTTTCTTTATGAAAATCAAATGTATACGACCTGTTTTCATAATAACTGGTTAGATTATAAGGATAGTTATCGGAATTAATCTCTTTTAATCGCCTGCTGAAATATTCAAAAAATTCAACCAGCACATTTTCTACGCAAAACGCAATAATGTTGGCAAGCGACATCTTCCATAGCTTCTTCACATCCAGGCAAAATTCATATTCCGACTGATATAACACCAGATGTACTCTTTTCCATGGATTGTCCTTATCCCGTTTTCTATAGCAGATTCTTTTAAATGCAATAGCTTTCTTTTTTTCCTTTTTTGCAGCATACAGTATCATATATACAATACATGTCCTCAGCGACACATCTAACTTTTTACAGTAACTATCTAGAATTTCTAAGTGTTTACACGATATACAGGTAGTAGTTTCAAAATCCATTGCTTCCTCCCAGAGTTTATATTTTTTAGATGCTAAATATTATTTGGTATGATAAAAAAATTATATGTTCAAATTCAACAATTTTTTTGCGTTTTGTGTTGTAGCTTCTGCTATCTCTTCTTCATTGTTACCAATAAGCTCACTCATAGCTTTTACCACATAGATAATATTTTCCGGCAGGTTTATCTGTCCACTTTTTTCCACAGGGGGTATATCAGGGCTGTCGGTTTCCAGTAATACATGGTCAGGATATATATGGTGTAAAACCTGCAATTTTTTTTTGCTGTTGCGGTAGGTTAGTGCTCCTCCAAACGAAAAGTAAAAACCATAACGGATAAGCTGCCGGGCTATATCAGCATTCCCCGAATATGAATGGATAACGCCGCCTGCGTTTATTTTCCCAATACGCTTCAGTGAAGCAATAAGCTCATTGAAAGCTCCTCTGCAATGAACAATGACGGGCTTGTTTAAATCATTGGCAATAGCAAGCTGTTCTTCAAAAAATTTTTTTTGCACAGCAAGGTCCATGTCGGTTTTTGCATCAAGCCCAATCTCGCCAATGGCAATGTATTTGCTGTCGGTTATCGCATACAGCTTTTGCAATTCTTCAAAGTATTGGTTTTTGATATACCACGGGTGTACACCAGCGGCAAAGTAAACCTCATGAAAGCTATGACTAATTGTTTGCGATAGCTCCCACTCATCAGGAACTATCGCACAGGTAATAAAAGCGATAACACCAACCTTTCTGGCTGCATCAATGATTGCATCAAGCCGGCCGCTGAAATGCTGACTTTCCAGATGACAATGTACGTCAACAAG
>JAKPOE010000272.1 GCA_029548025.1 Spirochaetota bacterium | reverse complement strand
AACTATTTTATCCCGCGCCTCATCTGTCAACGCCTCACAGTATATATGTACAGCAGGCTGGATTGGATCGGGTAAGATTAAAATCCATCCTTCATCATACACTATCCTTATACCGTCTACCAGTTCAATATGACCATTAGAAGTTGCTGTAATCTCACGCATAATTATTGCTTTAGCATCAACCGGGCATGGTAACACAGTATGGTACATATTAGTACAGGGCAATCCTTTCCTTATCTCAGATAATTTTTTACCTTCTAATGCTGCCAGTTCTAAAATTAATAAAAATGTTATCATAGGATCATATTCATATATCATGTACGGGTAAACCGTATCTGCATCTCGTGAAAAAATATTAATAAATTCATCATTGGATAGTGTCTTAGCTATTCGTTCTATTTGTACACCTCTATCTTTTGCAATGTGCTCCAGACGTGACGATGATATAACCGGCATGAATAGTTTTTGAATGTGTCTGTGTTTAATAAATAATAGTCCCAATAATGTATAAATATCATCCCACTGCAAGATTGTTCCCTCTTCATCAATAATTGTTACCTGTTCGCCATGAGGGCCTACAATAACTCCTATCTCGCTATTCAATTTTGCCATATTTTTTATGCTATTTATTGCATCTCTACTTTCAATTCGTATGTCTTCGGAACTATTGAACTCTCGTATCTGGCCCCGCAATACTGTTGCCTTGCATGAAAATGCTGCTAAAAGAGATGGAAATATATGTGTTGTAGTTCCATAAAAACAATCAACGATTACATTATACTGTCGTTGTGCTATACTATCTTTGTTTACAAATTGTGTAGCAAACATTATATATGATTCAACATTATGAGTGGGATAATATAACCTGCCTACTTCAAAAGCACTCTGGCGTGGATAATCACCACGGAAAAATATATTTTCTATTTTTCGTCGTTCAACATTGCTTAACTCAAACCCCTTTCTATTAAATATTTTTATAAGGTTAAATTGCAAATCGGTATGGGGTGATATTTGAACGTATATACCAAGATCAGCATTTTCATAAACCACCGAATATTTATTTATTGGTAAACTTGCTATCTCAAGGTCATATACTTCTAC
>JAKPOE010000269.1 GCA_029548025.1 Spirochaetota bacterium | reverse complement strand
GCACCCTTTCTTAATATACACAGGACCTTCAGTACAGTCAACAACTACATACGGTTCAATCGTTACACCATCTTCTATAATTAATTGAGAACTATCGCCAATAGTTGTTACATCATATTTTGTTGTTTGATTACCTTTAACGTATGTAAAATCATGTTTTATTATTTCTTTATTTTTGGAAACCAATTCCCATATTGAAGAGATACATAATCCACTGTATTCATGTTGATGAGGAAAATCCTGTAAAAATATTTGTACATCTTCGGTTGTGGCAAACTGTGGGATAGCTATATTAGTAAGCTTAGCCAGAACAGGTATGCCGCCATGATAATAAACAGTATTATTGTTTATGTGCGATAGTTCCGGATATATAATCCTTGCATTGATAAAGACCACCGTCTCAGATTTTGCAATAGCAGCCGGGCTGTTGATAACAAGCTCAGGATAATTATGAGCAGCAGTATCGCGTAGATAGTGCCGTGTATAAAAATAGAAAGTATCTGATGAATAGAAACGGCAATAACGCTGCCATATAGTAAATAAGCCACATCGCAAATCCCATACAGGACGAGTCATGGTAAAGGGATAAAAATCATTATAGCGAGAATCTTCAAAAACTATAATTTTCATGGTAACCTTCAACTTGACGACTTAAAGAGATTCTTTGCTTTACCTTCAATCAGCACAGGTTCCATTGGTGTAAAATGAATATAAGCTATGCTTTTCATTGACAATGAATACTATTGCTTTCCCATGCATGGCAGGTAATGTTCTTTTTGACATTACATACATATAGTATAACTCATGTAGTTACAATATAGTGTAATTGATAATGACTGTCAATATAAAACAAGCCACCTGCTACCAGTGGCTTGATTATAATAGTTATGTAAATCATTCTTTATTTGTTTGCTTCTTCCTCAGCAAACTCTTTTTTGCGTTCTTCAATTACTTTTTCAGCAATTTTTCCGGATATAGGATCATAGTGCGAAAAGCGCATTTCAAATGTAGCTTTGCCACTGGTCATTGCTCGCAGATCAATGGAATATCGCAACATTTCAGCTAATGGTACAGTAGCCTTAACCACCGAGATTGGCGAATTACCATCTTCATCAGCACTTCCCATACCAAGGACCCTGCCTCTGCGGCTGGTGATATCATTAAGGATATCCCCCATGTATTCTTTATCCACAAATATCTCTACTTCCATTACTGGTTCAAGTAAAATTGGTCCGGCTGCTTCAAGTCCTTTTCTTAATGCCTGGATAGCAGCAATTTTAAATGACATTTCAGAAGAATCAACATCATGGTACGAGCCATAATATAATTCAACTGATATATCAACAACAGGATATCGTGCTAACACACCTCGTTCCATACCCTCACGCAATCCTTTTTCTACAGCGGGTATAAAATTTCTTGGAATGACTCCGCCAACAATACTGTCTATAAATTCAAAACCTTTACCCCGCTCTAAAGGTGCAACGCGGATAAATACCTCGCCATACTGCCCATGTCCACCCGTTTGCTTTTTATGTTTGTACTGTGCTTCGGCTTTCTTTGTGATTGTTTCCCGGTAAGCAATACGTGGTTCAGAAGTAATTAAATCTATTTTATTCTTTTCTTTGATAGATTTTAATATAATATCAAGCTGCATCTCGCCCATCCCCGATAAAACGGTCTGATGTGTTTCAGGGTTATACTCATAGGTTATTGTTGGATTTTCATCAGTTATTCTGGAAAATATCTGACCAATCTTATCTTCATCACCCTTTTTGGCTGCCTGTACAGCATACGAGAACACTGGATGAGGCAACTGTATGATAGGCAATATAACCGCCTGTTTTGGATCACATAATGTATCAAGGGTAGCAGTTCTATCCAGTTTTACCACCACGCCTATATCTCCCGGCAACACCTTTGACACATCAACAGTTTTATTGCCAATCATCGTGTAAATTTTATTAATACGTTCTTTATAATTTTTTGTACTATTCAATACTTCAGTTTCAGGCAATAACTTACCGGATATCACTTTACAATAATTAAACCGCCCTGCATACTGATCAATGTATGTTTTCCACACCACTGCTGCAAACGGAGCATCGGGATGTGAAGTAATAATTACTTTTTCTTCTTTATTATTTGGATTGATGCCTTCAATTTTTTTATTTAATTCCCATGCTGGTACATAATTTTTTATTACATTAAGAAGATTTTTAACTCCAATAGCTTTGAGCGAAGAACCACAAACTACCGGAAACACCAGAGCTTTTGCCACCAGAGTTTTTAACCCCCTTGCCATTTCTTCTTCGGTTAATGCTTCACCTTCAAGATACTTTTCAATAAGTGCATCATCACCTTCTGCTGATAGTTCCATTACATTGGTTCGTGCATCATCTACTGCTTTTTTTAAATCTGCCGGCACATCAGATACCT
>JAKPOE010000254.1 GCA_029548025.1 Spirochaetota bacterium | reverse complement strand
TGATAAATAGTGTAGAAACAACAGGTGACTACTATAGTATAATTAGCTTGCCAACCGATACAGAACTTGAAGCAGGAGAAAATACTAATTTTACAGTTAAATATGAACCGGGTGCTGAATCCAAAGGAACTCATCAAGGTTTTGTAGTTATCCATTATGGGGATGACGGAGAAAAATTAATTCCCCTGACCGGTACTTGTGTAGATGCTACAATCTATGAAACCGATTTACCCTATACCGAGAATTTTGATGGTGTCACTGCTCCAGCTTTACCTTTGGGCTGGACTGGTTTTATAAATTCTACAAGCTCTTATGCAGTAATCCAAACATATACATATAGTTCTCCATATTCAACTCCTAATCATATATATATGTATAATTATGATGATAATAATGCTAAATTGATTCTTATTTCACCCCAGATTGATGTTCCGCTTAACACTTTAAGAACCTCATTTTATGCAAAAGGTTCAACAAATTATACACTAAATATTGGAACAATGTCTGACCCTTCAAATGGAGATACTTTTACGAGCTTAACCATAATCAATTTGACCAGTACATATACAAAATATACGATAAATTTAAATAATTATACTGGTAGCGATAAATATCTGGCTTTTAAACATGGCTTAGGTGGAACTTACCGCTCAATATATATAGACAATTTCTTATTAGAAGTTGCACCTTCAGTTGTTGAGCCCAGCAATCTTACTGTGAGTAATATTACTGGTAATTCTGCTGTTTTAGGTTGGACCGAGAATAATGTTCCTCCTGCAACTACCTGGGATATTATTTATGGTGCTCCTGGCTTTAATCCCAATGGAAAATCAACTCAAATTCAGGTTACTTCCAATCCTTATACTCTTACAGGTCTTCAGCCAGGTACAGATTATCAATGGTATGTGCGTGCCGTTAAAGATAGCAATGTAAGTCCCTGGGTAGGTCCTTCCAGTTTTACCACAACTCAGATTCCAGCTGAATTACCTTTCACAGAAGATTTTGAAGGTGCTATCAATTGGACTATTGTGAATGGAACTCAAACTAATAAATGGTTTGTAGGCTCTGTTCCTGCCTATTCAGGAAACTCTGCTTATATTTCCAAAGATAATGGAACTACTTATGAATATAATACTGGTTCAAGTTCAGTAGTTCATTTATACCGTGATATTGCTTTTCCCGCTGGTGCTTTAGAGTATAATTTAAGCTTTATGTTTAAGTGTGGCGGAGAATCTACTTATGATGGTTTAAAAGTATTTTTAGTTGATACTTCTACTATTCCTGCAGCAGGAACACAACTTACTACAGGACAAATAGGCAATACTTGGTATAATCTAACTACTAATTGGACGGAAAAAACAATCACTATCAACAATGCTATAGCAGGTACTACAAAACGCCTGGTCTTTTCCTGGAGAAATGATAGTTCAGGAGGGATACAACCCCCTGCCGCTATAGATAATATTGAACTTACTTACACAATGCCTAATCCTTCTCCTGAACCACCAAGCGAACCTGTTCCAGATGATCTTGCTACCGATGTTCCCTTAAATCAAATCCTTTCTTGGACAAACAATGG
>JAKPOE010000252.1 GCA_029548025.1 Spirochaetota bacterium | reverse complement strand
GTGTATTGAGCATACCGTCAATAACAATTGCAGCATAGCTTACGGTATTGTCAAAATCCCCGGTGATATCGGCAGATGTTGCATAACCTGCTAATTGTTTTGTGGTTACCTTTTCATATATGGATAATCCAAATATAAGAGCATTTACCCCGCATATCGTTATGCCGGTTTTTTTGCAGTAATCATACAATTTATCAGCATCGCATGACAAAATATAATCAATTGCCTGTTGATCACCTTGTTTTATGCATTGCATCTGTTTGCTTTTATTACTATTGCTACACGGAGTAAAAAAGAAACGCGGACCATGATGAGTAAAGTCGCTGCTGATAATGAACAAGGGCTTTTTATAATGAGCTATCGCATATAGTAAGTGGCATCCAGCTTCCTTTGCTGTATCAGGGGTTGTGCTGCCTGTCAGGATTGGTATAACAGGGATTCCCGGGAATAGATATTGAATAAATGGCAATTGAATTTCAACGCTGTGTTCAGGTTCAAATGCTTTGTTGTTAAACACAAAATTGTTATTGGCTGATAGTTTTTGTACGGTTTTTTTATCCACAGGTATCGTTCCCAGTGGCGTGGCAATGGCATCATAAACGGGCAGGGCAAAACCGGTAAACTGTTCATAATGAGATGGCCCTATTATAATGATGATATCTGGTTTATAAGTAACTATCGCCCCATAAGCTTTTGACGCTACATATGCACTATAGGTATATCCTGCGTGAGGGACTATAATCATTGGTGTGCGGTTTATGGCATGGTGTTTGGCATTTCTGGTAAGGCTGGAAATTAATTGACTTAGTTGCTGAGCATTGTCAGGATACCATGTGCCTGCTAATTTTGATTGTTTTGTAATGCTATAACTTTTTGAGGTACATTGTAACAGAAACGGTATAAGCAAAATAGTGATAATTTTTTTAAGCATATCATGAACTTGCCTTTCAATTAATTATTAATATAATGCATAACCGTATACAGCACGTCAACTGTAAATTGTAATAATAATATAACCCTTACAGAAACTTTCAGTTTTCTAAAACAATTATGGAAAATATTTTCAATACCAGAAATATATCAAATCAGTACTACAAAGCAGTATCGTAATAAAGTATCTGGCTATTATTCCGGTTATATTATTCTTGATGATAATACCAATCTTCATATTGATGATATGCTGGGTTTTGCTGAGGTAGTGTATCAGGAGTGGTAATGAAAAACAATGCATAATTTTTAGCAAAATAACATTGTAATGTTATAGAGATGGTGTATTAACTTCCTGCTAATAAATAAATTGATATTGATTAATATTTACTATTGTAATTTTTTTCTTGACTTTTCCTTAAAGGTTTCTATATTGCCTCTCAGATACCGTCTGTTCGGTAGATGTTTATTATAGAGTATAGATATGGGGGGCTTATGAAGAGGTTTGCTTTTTTAATACTGTTAATTGGGTTTATGTTTGTAGCATCGGCAGGATTTAGTACAACATATGTTCTTCATCTCAATGGAATGTGCTCAACTCATTGGCTGGATGGCAAGAGTAAAGGTGGAGAATCCCGTTTAGCAAATGCACCGGGGTATGTATCTGTTAATTGTTATGTTGATAACAACAACACCATTGCATATTCAGCAAGTCAATTTAAAACAAATTATCTGGATGTTTACTGCAAAGGTAGCAACTGGTGTTATGTTGTTAATTATAGTGCTGGCGATGCAATCGTGGGGTATATCAATGCCAATTACACACCGCAGTGGAATATTGCGTATGTCTATACTACAGCAGGTGCAGGTGGCGGCAGTGAAATATCAATTAGAGGAATTTCTGATCTTTTTACCTGCAATCTAGGGGGGCAGTTGGGTGTAAGTACTATACGCAATATGTATAACCATAATGATACAAACGGGATAATCATTTACCATATTGGCGGATATAAAGGCATTTTTGGTGCTTCGGCTTTACTACCTGGTGAGGACGATGGTGCTGTTGCCTATCATTCATCTGCTGCTTGTGTCAATTCGGGAAGCTATAACAATCTGTGCAACTGTACGCACTGGACAAATCACGTTATAGCCTATACATGCTCGGGATATTATTTAAATCATTATGAAATGAAGATGAAATTTATCACTCAACTGGGATGGTAAACACTTTAGTTAATCTTTTAATATATGCGCGGTTTTGTAATACCGCGCTTTTTTTATTGATTTACTAATAATAGAAATTCTTTGTAGTAGACTGTATTCAATGTATGTATTTATAATTCAATAAGCTCATTTCAGTATCTAACGTTGATTATGTGGATTCCGGTTCAAGCCGGGAATGACCTTGAGGTAACATGTCATTCTGAGCGATAGCGAAGAATCGTGTCGTTTTATGAACGAATAGAATATTCGGTACTACGTCCCTTTAGAATGACACAGCGGTATGATATTTTCATAAGGGGAGTTTTTATATATGAAAGTTAAATTAACTCATATTTCATTAATAATCATTGTTATTATTGCTGGTATTATGCTGTATATAACACACTATGCTAATAAAAACGATACCATCGCTGAAGAGGCAGCAGGCGAAAGTTCTCATGGATATAGTACGGTGCTTGAAGAGATGGGACTCATATCACCGCAGCAAGCTCTACAGGACTATAAACAGCTATCGATATATCCTCCTAACAGCAGGCCATTGAGCAAGGAGAATATTGACCTGCTTATGCCTAACCGCCGGTATGAACAGCCATTGCCTATTGAAGAGGGCAGTGATATCTACTATCTCTTTACTGCTGATAAGTATCGAGTTGTTGGCGATGATACCATTACATTTGTATTGATTGTGTTGCGGGGTACTAAACCTGATTCAGAACGAATTCCAATAGCTATAACAAAATCTGTTATAAAAAAGGGACTTAATAAAAACAAGGCAAAATATTATGCAGAACTATCGCTTGCAAAAAATACAACTGGTGACTATACTGCTGAGCTGACATGCTCGCAAAGTTTTTCATCAGAAAAAAAATCATCCGCATACTGGGCAGAGGTTGAGTTTAATGCTGGCAATGAACATGTAGAGGCAGCAATACCATTTGAATATTTCCCTGAAAACACCATCCCCGCAAAGTTTACCGGTAGCTTTAAAGAAAGGATTGCTGACGGTTCATTGTACATCGATGTTGAAATTGATGTGCTACGGAAAGGATACTATATTGTTGATGCAAATCTTTTTGATGCAGAGGGTGAACCCGTTGCCTATACGGTGCAAAAACAGGAGCTTCAGAGCGGGAAGCAAATGGTACCGCTTCTTTTCTTTGGCAAGGTGTTGCTGGACAAAAAGGCAAAGCCGCCATTGACACTGAAGGATTTGCGTGGCTATCGCTTTATTGAAGCAACCACACCTGATCCAGAATTCATGGACAGGGAGATGATGAAACCGTATGATGGCGAATATAAAACACGGTTACACTCTTTACAGGGACTATCGGACAAGGAATTTGAAGATGCAATGAAGCGCAAGCGTATTGAGTTTTTAGAAAAGGAAAATACAGGTGACATTGGTGTCCAATAGTCGGATAACAATTTCATCCTTAGCATGTTGTATCTCATTAATTTTTTTCTGGGCGATAATTACCCTTCATGGATGTACTGTCTCGCACAATACAAACAATTCAATAACGATTGTCATTGTCAGCGCTAAAAATTGTGAATCATGCTCAATGACGGATGATACTATTCAATATGTGCAGACACATTATCCTGATAGTATAATAAAAAAGGTTGATATCAATAATCCTGATGGCGCGATGTATGTATCAACCTATCATCTGTGGCGTGTGCCGGTGTATCTTTTTCTGGATAATAAAGGGTCAGAGCTCTACCGATTGGAAGGTGAACAAAAGCGCAGTGATTTAGATACTGCAATAAACATAGTCTCAAAGCAATATGAGCATGTAAACATACTTAAAAAATAGAATTGTTAACCACGGTCATGCTGTACTTGTTTTAACAGTTATTTCTTAACGTTAGATAATGAATCAAGATGCCGGATGACCGTGGTAAAACATGAGAGTAGCCTTCCTTTTTACAAATACTATAAGTCCTGCTTCATTATAACACTCTGGTATTGCATATTTATATCTGCATAATAATATGAATATTTGTATTGACAAATAATATATTTTTAATAATAGTAACACTTTATTAATATAAATTATTGTAGAAGGTGCTTATGAAGCGTTTATTTATATTTATAGTAGCAATTGTATTATCTGGTACAGCTTCCGTACAGGCTGATGACGAAGCTGTTCAATTGGAGGATGTCATTGTATCCGATACCTTGTTATATCCTGGTGCTTATCAGTCAATAAAAGGAAACACGGTTAAGGATAGTTCCAATAATGATTTAATCAGTGTTATAAAAAATCAAATACCTTCATTTTATACCGGTGCAAACAGGGTGCTGGGTTATGGTATTGCACGAAGTGGCGCTGCAACGATGTCAATGCGTGGTATTGGCAAATCAGGATGGGGTCCAACAACAGGTATACCTATTCTATACAACGGTATGGATACAACTATGGGTATTATGGGGCATCCGGTTGCTGACATCATGAACATGAAAAATGTTGATAGTATTGAAGTACTCATTGGTCCGCAACCGGTGCTATTTGGCTCAGGAGCAATGGGCGGGGTGATCAATGTTATCACAAAAAGACAAAAAGAGGATGGATATACTACTGAAATTCAGGGCTCGTATGGAACATGGAATACCACCGAGGATTACTTGTACCATATGGGAAAATTTGGAAAATTAGATTATAGTGCTGGATACCAGTTCCAAAAAACTGATGGAGATTGGGAACAGACAATTAACGGCAAAACATTTACTTCTGAATTTATGCAGCAGAATGGTACTGTTCATGTTGGGTATGCGCTTTCACATAATTGGTATGCAGGTGTGGATAGCTACGGCATGAAGCAGAATATACATGATCCAGGTCCAGAAGGTATTGATGCATTATCAGAAATACCGTTAACCAACCAGCTTAACCTTCTTGAAGAATTTGATATTACACGAGGTGGAGTTGTTGTAAAATTAGCTCATGATTATGGCAACTATAGTGGAACATTACAGGCAGAAGGTAATTTTGGTAACCATGAATCAAAGCAGAGCAATACTGATATTGATAAATTTGAATCTGATGACAGTTCATACGCTGTACGGTTAAAGGAGATAGTTAAACTATGGCAGGGGAATACCGTTACAACCGGTGCAGAATGGCGGCGATATGGCGGAACAGCAAAGGATATTGAAAATGATTCATATTATATGAAAGATAAATTTATGAATGATACATCGATATATGTATTGATGGATCAAAACTTTTTAAAAAATATTTTAAGTGTTAACGGTGGTACACGTTACAGCTATAATTCAGAATATGGAGATTATATTGCATGGCAGGGTGGTGCAGCAGTGCGACCGTTCAAAAAAACAAAATTTTATTCAAGTGTTGCAAGGGGATTTAAGTTCCCTGATATACGGCAGGTTTATCTGAAAGGTATGTATCCTGCCATAAATCCCAATCCGGATCTTAAACCTGAAACATATACCATGGCTGAAATTGGAATGGAGCAAAAGCTTGGTGATACAATTACAATACATATGGGCGGTTATAGAATATGGTCGGACAACATGTTTGTGTATACCTCGCAATGGGAAAATGCTGATGAATTTTCCTATAATGGGGCTGAAGCAATGATTACTGTACAGGCTTTAAAATGGCTATCATTCAATGCAGGTTATTCATATATCGATAACAAGCAGGAAAATGGGTATTTACCCTATGTTCCGGCGCATAAAGCTAATGGGAGAATAACGCTAACCATAGCAGATTTTACCATACAGCTTGATGGTGAATATGTTAATGAGCTCTATGCTGATACGCAAGGGTTAAAAGAGTTTGACAGCTACTTTATAATAAATTCAAAGATGTCGTATACTTTTTTACAAAAATATACAGCATTTATTTCATTGTATAATATCACCGATAAAGAATATTCTACCTTTGCTGTTTTGGTACCACCACTTGGGGACTCGTATTGTGAATATCCCATGCCCGACTTTCATTTTCTGGCTGGATTACAGGCAACATTTTAATATTAAAGTAAATCAATAAATCAATATAATTAATACCACCATTATAAAGGGATGCAGACCAGCGCATCCCAATTTTTTTATATAGATAGTTATTATATAGATAGTTAATTGTAAATAAGCTTGCAAACTGAGAAGTGTTTTATTATATTAATAACAATAATTATTTTTATTGGTTATAGGTTGTAAATAGTAAATGAGTTTAATTTCATGTTAAAATTTTCATGGAGAGGTGCTGTATGTGGATAAGACAGCCGGGATTCGCAGGTTCATTTTATCCAGCAAACCCTGATAAACTAAAAAATGATATTCAACGATATATTGCAAATGCAAAAATCGTTTCTCTTGACAAACCCGTAGCATTCATATCGCCCCATGCAGGTTATATCTATTCTGGTCCTGTTGCAGCATATTCATATGCACAGCTTAAACACAAACCTGTGGATGTTGTTATAATACTGGCTCCATCACACAGAGTGCGTTTTAATGGGGCTTCAGTTATTTCATCAGGAATATATCAAACTCCATTAGGAGAGGTCCAGATTGACGAAACTATCGCCCAGAAGCTTTTACAAAACAATGTATTTGAGGAAATAAAAGAGGTCCATCAATACGAACATTCATTAGAGGTTCAGCTTCCTTTTTTACAGGTGGTATTGCCACAGTTTGTTTTAGTACCAATTATTATAGGGACAATTGATTTTACCACGTGCAAAGAAATCGGCAGCGAGGTTGCTAAAATATTACATGATGAACAGCGAAGATTTGTCATTATTCTTTCAACGGATTTATCACATTATTACCACTATGATATTGCAAAAAAAATTGATTCACATTTTATTGAATCACTTAGAAAATTTGACGAGCTATATCTGTATGAAGCCTTGCGGAGCGATAAAGCGCAAGCCTGCGGTGAAGGTCCGGTATTGGCGGGCATGATTGCTTCAAAACAACTTGGGGCTACAAAGGTGGAAATACTGCATTATGCTAATTCCGGTGATACTGCAGGTCCTAAAAATGAGGTGGTTGGTTATCTTTCTGCTGCATTTGTGCAATGATAATGGAGGATGCAATAACTGTTGATAATACTCATGAAAGCCTCCATCAAAGTAAATATTTTTAATAAGGGAAAAGATTATGATAGTACTCAATGATGAACAAAAGATAAAATTGCTTACATTAGCGCGCAAAACCATTGAAGAGTATTTAAACAAAAGAACGCTGCCAAAAGTAGATTTCAACAATGAATTTAACGATGAAGTTTTTAAGCAAAAATGTGGTGCTTTTGTTACACTGCATAAAAACGGTGCTTTACGTGGGTGCATAGGCTATGTTAAAGGAATTAAGACAATACCAGAAGCAGTAGTTGACATGGCTAAGGCATCAGCTTTTGAAGATCCGCGTTTTGAACCTTTAACAAAAAGTGAACTTGATAAAATTGATATTGAAATTTCCATCCTTACACCAATTGAACCAGTTAATGATATTTCGGAGATAGTTATTGGAAGAGATGGGCTTATTATAAGCAGTGGATTCCGCTCGGGGTTACTGCTGCCACAGGTAGCAACTGAATATGGATGGGACGTTAAAACATTTTTGGAGCATACATGTTATAAAGCAGGATTGCCGCCTGATGCATGGAAATGGAATAATACAAAAATAGAAAAATTTTCTGCAATTGTATTCAGTGAAAAGGAATTAAAATTGCGATATTGTTAATAGTAATAAAGTTAATAGTAATAACTATTTTGTTTTTGGGGGATTTTGATGATAACAAAAAAAATGTTTGGTGTATCATTATGTATGCTGGTATCTTTTATGTTGTTTTCATGTTCAAACCAAAGGGATTACTCAGATATTGAAAATCTGTTGAACCGATGGGCAAATTCGGTCAGGTATCTTAATTATGCAGAATACACTAAGTTAGAAGCTTATCCTAAAGATAGCAATACATTTAAGACTATGTATCAAAATTATTATATTACAAATTTACAAATTGTTGAAGTGGATGACAAACTGCACAATGGCACAGATAGTGATGGTAAACCTTACGAATTTAAAAATGTAAAGTTTATTGCAACAATCATAAACCGCCAGAGCGGTAAAGGTGAACAGGTAGTGAATGGCGATATTAAGTTAATTCGCTATGCCACCGGGACAAAAAAAGAAAAAGGCTGGTTATTATCAAACAGGACGCTTATTCATCAACAATAATATCCAATGATAAATATTTTTAACATACAGGTGAAAAAAGAAAAAATCATTATAGCTTTTATTGTAATAGTTATTTCTTTTTTAACAGCAACTTCTATCAAGCCACAAGTCCAGAATAAACAACTAATAGATAATTATAATAAACAGGCTATAGAATACTATAATAAAAAAGATCTTACAAAGGCAATTATTGAATGGTTAAAAATCCTGGAAATTGATCCCAACAATGAAGATGCCCAGCGCAATATTGAACTTGTTTATGAAGAAAAACATAAAAAGGATATTTCATTCCAAAAAGCTAAATTATATTACCGGTTATCACGGAAAGTATTACCGGAGGATATTGACGCTGCAAAAAATAATTCCAGCATAGCTATTGAACATTTTATTGTTGCATACCGCTTAGACCCTAATGACCCCGAACTACAGATTTTAAAGGATGAACTTAAATTGCTTAGTGATGAAATTAAACTTGAATTAGCAAAAAAACGTTTATCAGAAGAAATAAAGAAAAAATATTATGCTTTATTAAGCGAAGCTCAAATATTAATGAATGAAAAAAGATATGAAGA